>JAUNPJ010000015.1 GCA_030536755.1 Eubacteriales bacterium
CAGAAAAAGCAAGAAAATCGACATGCCTGGGCGGTGGTATCCCTCCCGGGCGAGTACGGTCATGTGGAAAGACTCCGGAAGTTATCGACCCGAAAAACCTGCCGTTTGAAAGTGTTCCGTTGACCAGGAAAGCGGTGCACATACGACCGATTCGACAAACAGGAATTTAAGAGAAAAGTAAACATAGGAATAAAAATCAGAACAGGGGGAACATCATGTTAGGAACGATTGTGAATACAGGAACCATTCTTGCCGGAAGTGTGCTGGGAAGTGTGGTCAAGAAAGGAATTAAAGAAGAATATCAGGATGCACTTTATAATGCTATGGGACTGGCGGCGGCAGTACTAGGGGTAAACAGTGTGGTTGGAAATCTTCCGGACAGTAATTATCCCGTGCTTTTTATTTTGAGTCTTGCGTTGGGATCTTTGATTGGAACCATTGCGAATCTGAATGGAAAATTTAACGGATTTGTGGGAAAATTTTCTAAGTCTAATCTTGGACAGGGACTGTCTACAGGAATTTTGCTGTACTGTATCGGAAGTCTGTCGATTCTCGGACCGATTCAAAGCGCGCTGAACCATGACAATACATATCTGTTCACAAATGCAACATTGGATTTTGTGACATCTACGGTACTGGCATCTACCTATGGAATCGGAATGGCAGCGGCAGCGCTTGTCCTGTTTTGCTGGCAGGGAAGTATTTACCTGTGCGCAGGGGCATTGTCTGCGTTTATCTCTCCGGAACTTATGTGTGAGGTCTCGATTGTAGGCGGCGTGCTGATTTTCAGTTCCGGTTTGTCTATATTGGGAATCAAAGACTGCAAGACGTTGAATATGCTGCCGTCACTTCTTGTGCCGGTCATCTGGTTTGCAATCAGGAGTTTTTTGCCCATTTAGTGTAAAAATTGTTACTGTGAACAGTAACTAAAAATTGGGATTTCCTGCATATTTTTGCGAAAAAAGCTTGTGCTTTATAGAGAGTATGCTATAATTAAGTCAAAATAGAATGATATGCAAAATAGGCTCCATGCGTCAAGTGTTCAGTGGATGGGGAGTTGCCGCCGAAACGAAAAGTCTGTCTTACGATATGGAAGCCGCACCCGTTGCAGCAATATAAGAGTACATCTCGTATTGTGTTAGGAATGGAAATAAGTCATACGTTCTGTCACAATGGAGATGTTTTTTGTTAAAAAAAACAGTCTCCAGATATACCATAGGTTTATATGTTTTTATTACGAAAGGAGTCTGTTTTCATGATGGACAAAGAAAAAATTAAAGAAGGCGTACGTTTAATGCTGGAAGGAATCGGCGAAGATATCACCCGAGAGGGGCTTCTGGAAACTCCTGACAGAATTGCCCGTATGTGTGAAGAGATTTACGGAGGACTGGGTCAGGAGGCAGATGAGCATCTGGCAAAACAGTTTACTGTAGATAACAATGATATGGTTATTGAGAAGGATATTACTTTTTATTCGACCTGTGAGCACCATTTGCTGCCGTTCTATGGAAAGGCTCATATCGGCTATATTCCAAATGGAAAAGTGGTGGGGTTGAGCAAGCTGGCGCGTACTGTTGATGTTTATGCGAGAAGACCAGAGATTCAGGAAAAAATGACAGGGCTGATTGCAGATGCACTGGAGAGATGTCTGAATCCGCAGGGTGTGATCGTGATGCTGGAGGCAGAGCATATGTGCATGACGATGCGCGGAATCAAGAAGCCGGGAACCAAGACGGTGACTATGGTGGTAAGAGGATGCCTGGAAAATGATTTTGAGAAGCAGAAAATGTTTCTTTCTATGGTGAAGGATTGATATGGAACGTGTAAATCGAATCTGGAATCATACATATTATCGGCAGTGCCTGGACAAAATCTCTGCTTTGGAGGCTGACAGGGAATTTTGTCGCCATACGCCGGAACATTTTCTGGATGTGGCGAGACTGACCTGGATTTTTGCAATGGAAGAAGGATTGGAGATAGAGAGGGGGCTGATTTATGCAGCCGCCCTTCTTCATGATATCGGAAGATTTCGTCAGTATGAGGATGGAACTCCGCACGATGCGGCCAGTGTGGAAATTGCGGAAAAAATTTTGCCGGAATGTGGATATACACAGCAGGAAACTTCTGTGATTGTGGATATGATTGCATCTCACAGAAAAAAGGGCAGCCAGAAAGACATCAACCGCTTGTTTTACAAGGCGGATAAGATGTCGAGAAGCTGCTTTCTGTGTCCGGCTGAGAGAGAATGCAACTGGTCAGACGAGAAGAAAAATATGGTGATTCGTTATTAAATGATTACAGTGTCAAAAGGTATTCTCCACGTCATGCTTGCATGTAAGTGGAGGTATACCTTATTGACACGCCCCACATGAGCAAGAAGTGGGGCGGGGGCCCCATGGATTGCGAATGCGGGGCAGGATTGTGGAAGTGCGCAGCACGAAACAATCCGTAATCAAGGTTTTGATACCTAAATCATTAAATTTAAAAGTAAAGAAGGACAATACAATGAAAATTGGAAACAGAGAGTTTGATTTAAAAAACGATATTTACATTATGGGTATTCTTAACGTGACACCCGATTCTTTTTCCGATGGAGGAAAATGGAATGATATGGATGCCGCACTGCAGCATGTGGAGGATATGATTGCGGAGGGTGCTGACGTGATTGATGTGGGCGGTGAGTCTACCAGACCCGGTCACATACAGATTACGGAAGAAGAAGAGGCTGCCCGTGTAAAACCGATTATTGAGGCAATCAAGACCCGTTTTGATATTCCGGTATCCATTGACACTTACAAATCCAGCGTTGCAAGAGTGGCTCTTGATGCGGGAGCAGATTTGATCAACGATGTCTGGGGCTTTAAATATGATGAGAAAATGGCTCCTCTGGCGGCAGAATACGGTGTTGCCTGTTGTCTGATGCACAACAAACATGAAGCTGTCTATGACAATTTTTATGATGATATGCTCAGAGAGACACAGGAATGTGTGAACATTGCAAAGGCGGCTGGTGTGGCTGACGATAAGATTATGGTCGATCCGGGTGTCGGCTTCGGAAAGAATTACGAGATGAATCTGGAAACCATCAATCATATGGAGCGTTTTCATGAACTGGGCTATCCGATTCTTCTCGGAACATCCAGAAAATCTGTGATTGGTCTGACGCTCGATCTTCCGGCAGACCAGCGCGTAGAGGGAACTCTTGTAACAACAGTTATGGCGGTACAGAAGGGATGCTCTTTTGTGCGCGTGCATGACGTAAAAGAAAACAAACGTGCCATTGATATGACAAAGGCGATTTTGCGTTTTTAGCCGGAGGAAGAGATGGACAAAATACATATTAAAAATCTGGAAGTCTATGCGAAGCACGGAGTGTTTCCGGAGGAAAATGTACTGGGACAGCGTTTTGTGATTTCTGCTGTTTTGTATACCGATACAAGGGAAGCAGGGCGTACCGATGATCTGACAAAATCGATTCACTACGGAGAGGTCAGCCATTTTATTAAGAAATTTATGGAAGAGCATACGTTTCAGCTTCTGGAGACGGTGGTGGAACGTTTGGCTGAGGAAATGCTTTTGACGATTCCAAGACTGTATAAAGTACAACTGGAACTGAAAAAACCCTGGGCGCCGGTCGGTCTTCCGTTGGAAACGGTTTCAGTAGAAATCGAGCGTCAGTGGCACAGAGCATTTCTTGCTCTTGGTTCGAACATGGGTGACAAGAAGGCTTATCTGGAGATGGGTGTGAGAGGAATCAGGGAGACAAGAGGCTGTGAGGTAATCTCGGTCTCTGATTTTATCACAACAGCACCGTATGGCGGCGTGGAGCAGGATGATTTCCTGAATGGAGCGATGGAGATTCGCACTCTTCTGACTCCGGAGGAACTGTTGGAGCGTCTTCATGAGATTGAGCAGGATGCCAACCGGGAACGGATTGTTCGATGGGGACCGAGAACTCTGGATCTTGATATTTTACTGTATGATGATCTGGTTATGGATACGCCGGATCTTCATATCCCTCATATCGAAATGCACAAGAGGGATTTTGTTTTAAAACCGATGGCTCAGATTGCGCCGTATGTGCGCCACCCGGTTTATCACCGTACTGTAGGGGAACTTCTGGCACAACTGGATGTATAGAAATGGTAAAGCACCGTCATGAGAGTAAAATCTTATGGCGGTTTTTCTATATAGAACTTGTCTAAATACAAAAAACAGGATATACTAATTGTATGAATAATTGGCACGTTTTTTAGAAAAAATGTATCTGTTCAGTACCTTCACAGATACGAAAAAATAAGACAGAACGGGGGTGTCCTATGCTGGAAAAAATTGATTTGACAAAGAAAATGACAAAAGAAGAGTACAAAAAGAGAATGCCCGAGCTGGAGGCTGAAATCGGCAGATTGCAGAGAGAGTGCAAAAATCTCAATATTCCTGTGATGATCGCGTTTGAAGGGTACGATGCAGCCGGAAAAGGACTGCAGATTGGCGAACTGATTCATGCGATGGATCCAAGAGGATTTCAGGTGTTTGCGGTAAAACGTGAGACGGAAGAAGAAGCGATGCATCCGTTTATGTGGCGTTTCTGGACGAAGCTTCCGCCGAAGGGAAGGATTGCGCTGTATGATACGAGCTGGTATCGCAAGGTATTAAACGAGCGTTTTGAGGGAAAAACGAAGGAAAAGGATACACAGAAAGCGTATCATTCGATTCGTGCGTTTGAACAGCAGCTGACGGATGACGGAATGGTGATCATCAAGCTGTTTCTTGACATTGACAAAAAGGAACAGAAGAAGCGTTTTAAGAAGCTGATGGATTCCAAAGATACTTCCTGGAGAGTCAGCGAGCATGATCTGGAACGCAACAAGGAGTATGACCTTTATACAGAAATCAATGAAGAGATGCTGCAGGCAACTGATTCGGACTATGCGCCGTGGACGATCATCGAGGCAAATGACAGACGATTTGCGACCGTCAAAATTTATACGACCGTCATCAATGCTATGGCTGCGGCGGTAGAAAAAGCGAAGAATCCATGTAAGAAATCTGGCAAGGGTGAGCCTGTGATTTCTGATCCGACTCTGGAGGCGTCAACACTGTCCAAGGTGGATCTGAGTGTAAGCCTGACGAAAGAGGAATACAAAGAAAAACTGGAGAAACTGCAGGAGAAAATTCAGAAGCTGCACGGTGAGATTTACAGAAAGAGAATACCCGTCGTGCTGGGCTTTGAGGGCTGGGATGCAGGCGGAAAGGGCGGAGCCATCAAGCGCCTGACAGAGAAGATGGATCCGAGAGGCTATGTGGTAAATCCGACAGCATCTCCGAATGACATTGAGCGCGCCCACCATTATCTGTGGCGTTTCTGGCGCAATATGCCGAAAGCCGGTCATGTGGCTATTTTTGACAGAACCTGGTATGGCCGCGTGATGGTAGAAAGAATCGAGGGATTTTGCAGTGATGCGGAATGGCAGAGAGCGTATCGGGAAATCAACGACATGGAGAAGGACCTGACGGATGCAGGTGCGATTGTTATCAAATTCTGGATGCAGATTGATAAAGACGAGCAGAAGCGCCGTTTCACGGATCGCCAGAACAATCCGGATAAACAGTGGAAGATTACGGACGAGGACTGGAGAAACCGTGAAAAATGGGATCAGTATGAGGTTGCAGTCAATGAGATGCTGATTCGTACTTCCACACCGAAGGCTCCGTGGGTCGTAGTGGAAGGAAATGATAAATATTATGCCAGAATCAAAGTTCTGGAGACGGTAGTGGAGGCAATTGAAGCGAGACTGAAAGAAAAGAAGTAGCAGAGTTTTATGAACATAAAAAGACAACTTTTGATTGTGATAGTGGCTGCAATTCTTGCCATAGGCGGGGCAGCCGCTTACCAATCTTATGAAACGAAGAGAGAACAGCAACAGGAGGAAGAGGAAAGAGCGGCAGAAGAGGCCGCAAAAAAGAAAGAAGAAGAAAAACGAAACAGACAGATCAAAGCTTTGGAAGCAGAGGCGCAGGTCATCGTGGATGAGCTGGCAAAGGTGAATACCGATGAGTCAGTATGCCAGGATGTATCTTTGGCGGCTTCCACAGCCAGAAAAGTGAAAAAGAAAATCCAGGCTTTTCAAGAAGCACATACAGAGGAAGAAGAATCCATTCTTAAAAGTTCTCTGGAGATGCTGGATAAAGCCATGGAAAGTGCGAAGGCGTTGATTCGGATGCAGAAAATTGACAAGACGCTCGCACAGATTTATGACAGTGAAGAAAATATAGTGGCTATGAGTACCGCCAAAAACGATCAGATTTTTCGTGATGTGCAGAAGGAAATGTGGAAGCTTCCGCAGGAAGCTTATCCAAAGAAGATGGAAGCGTACAATACGGCTATTTCCGAAATTTCTGAAGCGTGGGATTATGTGAATGATGAATATCATTATGAGACGAGCACTCTGAAGGTATCGGTCATTCCAAAGAAGAATTCCTACACAAAATATTGGATTTGTCATATTCAGACATTTAGTACGCAGCAGATGTGTTCGGCTCTGTCCGGAGGAACTTACGGCAATCCGCGCACAAAGACCTCAGCGGAGGTCGCGGATCACAATGGCGTTATTGGTATCAACGGCAGCGGCTTTGATTATGGAAGCGGTATTCCGGCGCCGGGAAAGAGTATGATCAAAAGTGGGAAGGTTTACAATGATACATATTCAAATGGAAATATTATGTGCGTGACGAGAGATGGCGGCATGTTTACAGCCATTGCAGGCATGACAACCGAGGATATGCTGAATCGCGGCGTATGGGATACATATTGCTTTGGACCGACTCTGGTGGAAAATGGGAAGGCGTATGAGATTACCAGCGCTTTTCAGCAGACGTATCGCTACCAGAGAACCGTGATCGGGATGGTGAATCCCGGTGATTACTATATTCTGGTTGTGGATGGAAAGGGAGCAGGCGGCTCGGAAGGCATGACCTACGAAGAGATGCAGAAAGTGCTTTTGGATCTGAACTGCCAGTATGCTTATAATCTCGATGGCGGAGGCTCTACTACGCTTGTGTTCAAAGGCAGAGTCATAAACTCACTCACAGATGGAGGCAATGAGCGTCCCTGTGCGGATATCCTGTATTTTATTGATGCGGGAGACGGAGGGGAAGGCGATGACATTATCATTCATGAGGATGAGGCGATGCTGAAGCCGCCATCCTCCGGAGAATAAAATACCCCCATAATTCCTGGTTTGGGAATTATGGGGATTTCTTTGTTTATCTGTCAAAATGGATGCCGCCCCAGTAGAGGTTGTCTTTCATGATGGTCTCAGGGAGAAGTTCAACGCCTTCGAGTGCCCATTTCTTATATTCAGCAAAGCCTGTACGGTCAATGATGTAGCCGATGTGCTCTTTGCCGCCCGGAGCATTCGGGGAGATATATTCCTTGACGTAGCGATATGTGTTGAGAATGATTTTTACAATGCTGTCCTCGTCTGCCCATATCAGGAAGTCCTGTCCAAGACGTGGATTTTTCTTGCCGGTGCGTCCCATCAGTGTCAGCTTGTAATATTTCTGTTTGCTTCTTGTGAGAGCGCGGGTCGGGCATTTCGTGACGCAGACACCGCAGCCGATGCATTTTTCCTCATCACGGATGATTTTGTGGTTTTCCATGCGAAGGGCATCGACAGAAAGACTCTTACATCCTTTCATGCAGGCCTGACAGCTGACACAGCGTGACGGATCGTACTGCGGCATGGTCATGCCGATGATGCCGAAATCGTGCATGCGAACCTTGGCACAGTCGTTGGAGCAGCCGGTCAGTGCAATTTTAAAATGCAGATCATTGGGGAAAATCTCTTTTTCAATTCGTTTTGCGAAATTCGCGGTGTTGTAATTGGCAAATGGACAGACATTGTTTCCGATGCAGGCGGATACGTTTCTTGTTCCGGAAGCCGGGTATCCGGTGCCGGGTTCTGCCTGGTTGATGTCGAGCAACTCGATGATCGGCTGTAGCATCTCATTGATGGCATCCGTATCCTTCAGCTGGATTCCTTCAATCTCAAATCCCTGGCGTGTAGTCAGATGTACGATTCCGTTGCCGTACTTTTCTGCAATTTCCTGTACCATACCGAGAATTTCGGCCTTCAGATATCCGCCGGGGACACGGATACGTGAGGCGCCGATACCTCGTTCTTTGCTGATTCGAAACGCATTCTTTTTGGCTTTTTTTGTATTAATATCCAAACTCATATGTTGCACCTCCTAATCCACCAGATGTTTTGCCTGTGCGTAATTGAATACGGGACCGTCCAGGCAGATGTAGGTGGAATCAATCTTGCAGTGACCGCATTTTCCAAGTCCGCAGCACATTTTTCGCTCGTGGGAAATCCAGATATTTTCTTCCGGAACATTTCTCTTTAAAATCTCCATGATCGTAAATTTGATCATAATCGGAGGTCCAACAGCGATAAATGCTGTGTTTTCGATGTTGGCGATCGGGATGTCCGGAATGTATTTTGTGACCATTCCGACAGGACCTTCATAGCCCTCCGGAGCATTGTCTACCGTCTGGATGACCTGGAGTGTCTGCTTCCACTGTTCAAAATCCTGGCGAAACAGGATGTCCTCCGGGGATTTGAAGCCTGCGATCAACGTTGTGCTGGCTGCCTCTGACGGATGAGCGGAGAAATAGTCCACGATGCCCTTGACAGGGGAAAGACCGGTTCCGCCTGCGATGATGATTACCTCTTTGCCTTTGTAGTTGGCAATGTCAAATCCATTGCCGTAAGGTCCGCGCATCAGCAGTGTGTTTCCGACATAATTTTCAAAAATCTGGTTCGTAACTTTTCCAACCTTGCGGATGGTCAGGTCTACGGTATCTTCACCGATGCCGCTGACGGAAATGGGAGCTTCGCCGTACTTTGGAATCGAAACCTCAAAAAACTGTCCCGGCAGTACGTTTCCGGAGTAACTCATGCGGAACGTGTACTCAATATCGGTGTGACGGATGATTTCTTTTACCTCAGATGGAAAGGGAATGTATTCATTTTTCATTCGCATGGTTCCTCCTTTGCCAGTTTATTGATTAGATTTGCATAGGAAATATATTCCGGACAGACGGCGTCGCATCTGCCGCAGCCGACGCACATCGGGAACCCGAAACGTTTTTCAAAATCGTACAGTTTGTGCATCACCTTAAAGCGCATGCGCTCCCCTTGACTCTTGCGGAAGCTTCCTCCTCCGGCGATGTCGGTATAGCCATCTACCTGGCAGGATGCCCAGACTCTGCGGCGTTCTCCGACATTGGCATTGTCGCGGTAGATGATATCCTGCATTGTAAAGCAGGTACAGGTCGGACAGACGAAGTTGCATCTGCCGCAGCCGATACAGCGACTCGTGTACTCATCCCAGACAGGATTTTTATAGCTTTCCACGGACAGTTTTTTGGGAAGGGTAACTTTTTCCTGATTTTCTGCTGCATACTCGGGAGAAACCACACAGTCTTCCTTCGGGGCATCTGCGAAGTATTTTGCCAGTTCTTCGCATTTGCAGTCTGCCAGCACGGTGGAATCACTGATTTTCAGGTACAGGTCGTAATCATCTGTCTGGTTGGTTCCAAGGCTTGCGCAGAAGCCATTCGCGCAGGTACTGCTGCAGCCCATCAGCACAAATTTTGCTTTTTCACGCAGGCGTTTGTAATAGAAGTCTTCCGGACCATTGTTCAGGTAAATGGTATCCAGTCTTTTGAGTGCGTGAAGATCACAGCTTCGCAGGAAAATCAGGATTCCTTTGTCCGAAAGAGCAGGAACGGAAGTCTCTTCTTCTGTAAAATAGAAGAGTGTTTCGTTGACCGGAAACAGTGCCTCTTTGAAGGAATAATCGGATTTACGATCAAATTCGATATCCTCTAAGCTTTCTGCCTCCCCATAGCGGATTACATCCGTGTCAGAATAGCATCCTTCGCCGGGAAAGACCATGGGGGCGAAAATGCGATAATCTTTTTTCATCTGTTTGAACATATCATCGGCGGTAGTTCGACTTAATTGATATCCCATGTGTTTACTCCTTTGCATATGATTTCGTTTTGTAGTACCTCTATCATACAGGAAAACAAAAAAAGATTCCGTGACGGGTATCACGGAATCGGTGGAATTCCTGTTTTGTAAAAACAGACCATGTTTTCTTTGTCGATGACGTAAATTCTTCGTTTGTGCAGAGCAATCAGTCCATATTCGGACAGCTTTTTGCAGGTGCGAGAGGTGGTTTCACGCGGCGCACCCAGCAAGTCTGCAAGAAAGGTGATGCTCATATCGAGATCGATCATGATGCCTCTTTCAGTTGGCATTCCGAAATCTCTGGAAAGCTTCCAGAGTTTGGCGGCCAGCTTTCGCTCCAGATAGATACTTCCAACCGTATTTTTGAGCTGATGCTGCAACCGCCATATTTTTCGTTCCTGATACTGCAGCAGCCTCCTCGTAAGTCCGAAATCCTTCTCCATAAGGTTAAGAAGCGCTTTTTGACGAATCACAAAGAAGTGGCATGGCTCCAGCGTTTCGCAGTAGATGGTGCTGGAGCCTGACAGCAGGCTTTCGTTGGCAATGCTGTGTCTGCCAAGGATAAACAGAATTTTTTTCTTGCCGCATTTGGTTAGATTGTAAATCTGAACTTTGCCGTCCAGGATAAAGAAAATATTGGAAATCTCCTCACCGGCACGAATGCAGAGCGTTTTGCGTGGAAAAGAAATGACCTTTCCTAATTGAAAAAATTCCTGTCTGGTATGTTCGCTGGCGTATTCCAAAACCCACGAGAGGGCGGATTGTTTGTTTGGCATGACTTGTTCTCCTGAAAATCGTAATGAAATAGGTAAAATATCCATTCTATTTTACACGATTTTGGCTACAATGTCTGTGATATTTCTCACAATAGCAAAATTACTGAAGATTCAGTCGTTTTGTCATGATGTACCTGGTGGCGAACCAGAACAAAACTGCGCATACGACGGAGAGAATCAGAGACAGCAGCATCGGGGTGAACATCATATCTGCGAGTGCCACATGGAAACCTGCTGGAGTTGTAACTGTGGAAGCAACGGGATCAAAATCTGTTGCAAATAGAATGATTACTCCTGCAATCTGTTGTACGATGTAGGTCGCAATGTAGACGCCGATGCTTCCGAGAACCTTGTGAATCTTACACAGGTTGCCCACTGCCACACAGAAGTAAAGCTGTATCGTCATGACAAATGGTGAGAGAATCAGGACGATCAATGTGATCCATGCAGTGAGATTAAAATCAGCAAAAATCTTCATCAGTTCTCTCATGATATCTCCAAGATCCACAAAAAATTCTTTGTGTCCGGCAAGAATAAAAATGGCAATCATCAGAACGACTGCATCAATCACCATCCATAAAACGGAGCAGATTCCCTTGGAGAGAATGATCTGTGTCGGTGTTACCGGCAGTGTGTTGGTGAGATAACCCTGATCGGTAAATACATTTTTGTAAAAACGGTACGCCAGATACACATAAGTAAACAGGCAGACACTTCCAATGACCATGACCATGGCAAACATCAGCAGTGCGTTGACGGTATCCAGAATATAACTGCCGCTCTCGCCCATACCACCGCTCAACTGCAGGGTGATACGGTCAAAAATCGCCATCAAAAGCACGATTCCATGCATCAAAAGGAGCATTTTCGATGCTGTTTTCCATTCATATTTCAACAGTTTTTTTAACATTTGAACACCTCCCTGAACAGTTCGTCTACGGACTTACCCTGGTTGAAGCGGATGTCATCGACATCTGCCTGCAGACGAATCTTCCCGTTTTGAATAAAAATGACATGATCCAGAATATTTTCGACATCAGAAATCAAGTGTGTGGAGAATAAAATCGTCGCATCCTCCTCATAATTGTTGATGATCGTATTCAGGATATAATCACGGGCTGCCGGGTCGACACCGGCAATCGGCTCATCGAGACAGTATAGTTTAGCCCTGCGGCTCATGACAAGAATTAGCTGAACCTTTTCTTTTGTACCCTTTGAGAGTGTCTTGATGCGAAGCGAAGGGTCAATGTTTAATTTGTCCAGCATATCTTTGGCGCGGCTCGTATCGAAATCCTCATAGAAATCAGAAAAATAAGAAATCGCATCGGATACTTTCTGGCTTTCGTCGAGATAAGTTCTCTCCGGAAGATAGGAGACAATCTTCTTTGTGGCTACACCGGGAACCATGTGATTGATCAGCAATGTTCCCTCACTGGGAGTCAGAAGACCGTTGATTAGTTTGATCAAAGTAGTTTTTCCGCTTCCGTTCGGACCGAGAAGTCCAATAATTCTTCCTGATTCCAAAGATAAGTTGATATGGTCCAAAGCAACCTTTTTGCCATAAGTTTTAGTCAGATTTTTGCATTCAAATATGGTACTCATGACGGATCCTCCTTCAACATTTTTTCAATCAGCTGTATAACTTTTTTCTGGTCAAATCCCATCTGGCGCATTTTGTCCAGAAATTCCTGAATCTGCGTTGCCGCCAGTTCCTCTCGCATTTGTTCAATCATAGCTTTATCCTCCGTAATAAAACGCCCGCTTGTTCTGAGCGAATGAACCAGACCATTTCGCTCAAGTTCGGACAATGCTTTCTGCATGGTATTGGGGTTCACGCCTGCTTCTGCTGCCAGATCACGAACGGATGGCAGTTTATCGCCGGGCAGATATTTTCCTGCAACAATATCCAGAGAAACCCGCTCCACGATCTGCAGGTATATGGGGCGGCTGGAATCCAGATTCCATGACATGCAATCACCTCCATTGACTTATTGTATTAATGACTTAATACAATAATACATGCAAAGGAGAGAAATGTCAAGGAGAATTTTTAGAAAATTTGTGATATACTATGAAAAAATAATATGAGACATGAGGAGTGATAATTATGAACAATGGTGGAAAGATTCCAGCAAGATGTGAGATGAAAAAGGAAGACCAGTGGAAAATGGAAGACCTGTATGCTTCTGATGAAGTGTGGGAGCAGGATTTTCAAAAGCTGAAAGAACAGATGCAGGAGTTTTCCAGGTACGAGGGAACCATGGGAGACAGTGCCGAGCAGTTGTATCAGGTGCTTACAGAGCAGGATCGGCTGAATATGCTCATGGAAAATGTTTATGTCTATGCAAACCAGAAAAATCATGAGGACATGGGAAACGGAACATATCAGAAGATGGCGGGAAGAGCGCAGTCTCTGATGAGTGCGCTGTCAGATGCAGTTTCCTTTGTGGAATCGGAACTTTTGGAGATTCCGCAGGAAAAGCTGCAGAAATTCCTGGAGGAAAAGGAAGAATTACGTTTGTATAAACGCTATATCGACGAGAAATTCAGAGAGAAAGAGCACATTCTGTCAAAGGAAATGGAAGCGGTACTGGCGAAGGCGTATGAGTTGGGAAAAGCGCCACAGAATATTTTTCAGATGTTTAACAATGCGGATATTGATTTTGGAACTGTGCACGATGAGGAAGGAAGAGAAGTACAGTTAAGTCACGGCAGATATATTCAGTTTCTGGAAAGCAAGGATGTGCATGTGCGCCGGGAGGCTTTTGAAAAACTGTATGAGGCTTACGAAAAACACAGAAATATGCTGGCAGCTGCGTTTGATGCGAATGTCAAACAGGAACTTTTCTTTGCCGACATGCGCCATTACGGTTCTTCCCGCGAGGCGGCACTCTCTTACAGTCATATTCCATTGGAAGTGTATGACAAACTGATCGAGGCGGTGCATGAAAATCTGCCTCAGATGTACAACTATGTAGCACTCAGAAAGAAAATCATGGATGTGGATGAGCTGCATATGTACGATGTGTACGTTCCGCTTGTGAAACAGGCAGAGAAAAAATATTCGTTTGAGGAGGCAAAGGAGATTGTGAAAAAAGGCCTTGCTCCGCTTGGAGAGGAATATGCGCAGATTCTGGAAGAAGGATTTTCCAATGGCTGGATTGATGTCTATGAAAATCAGGGCAAGCGAAGCGGCGCCTATTCCTGGGGTGCTTATGGCACACACCCATATGTATTGCTCAACTACAACGGAAACCTCAATCATGTGTTCACACTTGCCCATGAGATGGGACATGCCATCCACAGCTATTATTCAGACAAAACACAGCCGTATCCTTATGCAGGATATCGGATTTTTGTGGCAGAAGTGGCATCTACCTGCAATGAGGCGCTGCTGATTCACTATTTGCTGGAGCATGCCCAGGATGATCAGGAAAAAGCGTATCTTGTAAACTATTTCCTGGATCAGTTTAAGGGCACACTGTATCGCCAGACGATGTTCGCAGAATTTGAAAAAATTGTGCATGAGCAGGTGCAAAACGGCGAGAGCCTGACTGCGGATGGTCTCTGTGAGACTTATTACCAACTGAACCAGCAGTATTTTGGTGAGGGAATTGTGCATGATTCACAGATTGCGATGGAGTGGAGTCGTATTCCGCATTTTTACACGCCGTTTTATGTGTATCAGTATGCCACCGGCTTTTCGGCTGCCATTGCCATTAGCAGCAAGATTCTGGCAGGGGAACCTGGAATTATAGAAAAATATAAAAAATTCCTGAGCGGCGGTTCCAGCATGGACTGCATTGATCTTCTGAAGCTGTGCGGTGTGGATATGACAAGCCCGCAGCCGGTGAATGATGCATTAAAAGTATTTGGCGAGTATGTGAATCTCTTCGCTGAAATTATAAAATAACATGATGTAAAAGCTTATAAGGTGATCAGTTCTCCCGTGTTGGAGGTATCGTATCCTCCAAAATGTTTCAGGGCACTGCGAAAACTTTCGGAGCATACCGCGCTCTGGATAGCGGGAAAAGCAGGATGCTGCAGCAGAGCAGAACTGCATACCAGCATTAGACTTGCTCGGGTCAGAGGGATTCCCTCCAGGTCGTGGCAGGTGTTTAGCTGTGACAGATCACCGATGCCTGCATCTGCCTGATTGGAAGAGACGGCAGTGGCAACGGAAAGATGCGAGAGCATTTCTTTCCGGTACCCGTCAATTTGAGTCGGGCTGTAATGGTTTTCTTTCAGAAAATCATCCAGAAGCATGCGGCATTCGCAGCCGCGTTCGCGGTTGACTGTACTTACATCAGAGCGACAAAAATCGGGAAGTCCTGAAATATCTTTGGGATTTCCCTTTTTTATATAAATGCCGAGTGAAAGATCACACAGAGTCAGCAGGCAGACAGACATTCCGGGAAGCATTCCCGAGATCAGCCGATCATCCCGCGCGCCATTTTTTTGATACGGAAGGCAGACCAATGCCAGATGTGTTTTCTGAAAATACAGGGAATACAGGCTGTTATAGCTGTTCATGTAAGAGTGCAGCATGGGATATCCCTCACCGGACTCTTCCATGCAGCTTCTCAGCAGTTCGATCATCTGTCCGGTCTGACCGCTGATGATGAGTCCGCTGTCGTTTTGCAGATAGTCCATCTGCAGGATGGCGGAATCGGCAGCGGTGCGGTTGGGAGAACGGTTTTCTTTTATAGAAGGTTTTTGGGTGGGCTGTCCGGAAGAACCAAGATAACAGTCAAGCTGCGCCTGACTGATACGAAGTTGTTTGCCGACTTTTGTTGCCTGGAGTTCCCCACGTTTGATCAGTTCGTAGACGGTTGTCTTTTTGATTTTTAATTGTTGTGCAACTTCTTGTGCAGTATAGATTTTTTCCATAGAATCCTTTCTTTCTTTTCGGTTTTGTTTTTTCCTTAATCTTAAAGTACTCTATTTTAATGAAGTTTGTCAATTGTATTTATTCTTTGTTTTTTTTGAATAAATAGGAACAAAAAACAGATAATGGTTGACAATGGGATGAAAGTGAATTAAAATTAATAAATAAGAACAAAACTAAACAATAGTGAACGAAACTGTTGATAGGAAAGGGGAAACGTATGAAAAAAAGAAGTTTAGCAATTTTATTGACAGCAGCATTAGGAATCAGTTCTCTGGTTGGCTGCGGAGGAACGAAAGAGGAGGCTGCTGATACAGCAGCGGCTGAGACAGAGGCTCCTGCAGAGGAAGAGGCTGAGGCAGAAGAGACAGAAACTCCTGCTGAGGAGACGGCAGAAGAAGAAAAAGTAGATGTGTATGCATTTATCGCTGCCAGCCTGAAAAACACCATGGAGGAGATCAAAGCGAACTATGAGAAAGATCATCCGAATGTAAATATCATTTACAATGCAGACAGTTCCGGAACTTTGCAGACACAGATTGAAGAAGGCGCGCAGTGTGATATTTTCTTCTCTGCTGCAACAAAACAGATGGATGCGTTAAGTGAAGGCGGTTATATTGTAGATGGTTCTGTTGTAAATCTTCTGGAAAATAAAATTGTTCTGATCAAACCAACGGGTGCGGAGACGGCAGTGACTGGTTTTGACAATATCACAGAAGCTTCCAGCATCGCGCTGGCAGGCGAGGATGTACCGGTTGGACAGTATGCAAGAGAGCTGTTTACGAACCTTGGAATTTTGGATCAGGTAATGGCAATGGAGATTAACGAAGGCGCGAACGTAACAGCTGTACTGACAGCCGTTGCAGAGGGAAGCAATGAAGTTGGTGTTGTTTATGCAACAGACGCAGCTTCTATGCCGGACGATGTTGAGATTGTTGCAGAGGCTACGGCAGATCAGGTATCCCAGGCTATTTATCCGGTAGGACAGGTAAAAGATGAGCAGGCTTCTGAGGCAGAAACAAAAGCAGCAGAAGAATTCCTCAACTACCTGACAACAGATGCAGGTACGATGGACTTATTTGTACAGGCAGGATTTAAACAGTTTACAGAATAGTATTTTCAGTATATAATTGAAAAGTAAATAAATGACAAAGGGGGTGCCGAATATGCTTGAAATAATGGAGAATATTGACTGGAGCCCTCTTTTTATATCCTTAAAGACGGGAATTTTGGCCACCATTTTTGCATTTTTTCTTGGCGTTGCCGCTGCGCGGCTGATTATGCGGCTGAATAATACGGCAAAGGCGGTTGTAGATGGAATTTTGACACTTCCGCTGGTGCTGCCGCCTACAGTTGCAGGTTTCTTTCTGCTTCTGTTGTTTAGTCTGCGTCGTCCGTTCGGTAAGTTTTTGATGACACAATTTGATATTAAGATTGTACAGACCTGGCCGGGATGTGTGATTGCGGCGCTTGTGATCGCATTTCCTTTGATGTATCGAAATGCCAGAGCGGCTTTTGAGCAGGTGGATGTGAATGTGATTTATGCAGGCAGGACGCTTGGAATGTCTGAGAGGACAATCTTTTGGAAGATTGTCGTTCCCATGGCAGCACCTGGTCTGGCTTCCGGAACGGTGCTGGCGTTTGCAAGAGCCATCGGTGAGTACGGTGCGACCTCCATGCTGGCAGGAAACATTCTCGGAAAGACGAGAACCGTGTCTGTTGCCATTGCTTCGGAAGTTGCGGCAGGAAACTGGGATGTTGCCGGTTTCTGGGTTTGTGTCATCGTCATGATTTCTTTTGTGATCGTGGCATTGATCAACTTTGTATCAGGCAAAAATATAAAAAATGTAAACAGGTGGATGTAACATGGCATTAGAAGTAAATATCCGCAAAAAATTCGCAGGATTTTGTCTTAGCACAGAATTCACGACAGATGGCGGATGTCTGGGAATTCTCGGTGCATCCGGATGTGGAAAAAGCATGACGCTGAAATGTATTGCCGGGATTGAAAAACCTACAGAGGGAAGAATTGTATTAAATGGACAGGTATTGTTTGATTCGGAGAAAAAGATTGATGTTCCGGTTCAGCAAAGGCGTGTTGGTTACCTGTTCCAGAATTATGCATTGTTTCCTACGATGACGGTAGAGGAAAATCTTTCGATTGCGATGCACGGAAGAAAAGAAGAAAAAAGAGGAAAAATTGAGTCATATATTAAGAAGTTTCAGCTGACAGGATTGGAAAAGCGCTATCCGTCCCAGCTTTCGGGAGGTCAGCAGCAGCGCGTGGCGTTGGCAAGAATGCTGCTTTGCGAGCCGCAGATTCTGATGTTGGATGAGCCGTTTTCGGCTTTGGATGGATTTCTGAAAGATACGCTGCAGATGGAAATGCTGGAACTGATCCGCGAGTTTTCGGGAGATGTGCTTATGGTAACGCATTCCAGGGATGAAGTATTTAAATTTTGTGACCATATGGTACTTCTGTCCGAGGGAAATTGTATCCTGAAGGGAAAGACGGCAGAGATTTTTGCAAGTCCAGGTTATATGGAGGCTGCGCGGCTGACAGGCTGTAAAAATATTTCTCCGATCGAGAAGATCAGTGATTATGAACTCTACGCTTTGGCATGGAAAATGCGGCTTCGGACAGCAGAGAAAATAGAAGACTATATCCGCTATGTGGGAATTCGCGGGCATCGCCTTATTCCGCAGCAGAATGCGGACGGAGAAAATGTGATGAAAATCAGACAAACGGGTTATTCTGAAACACCTTTTGAAAAACAGTTTCTTTTTTGCAATGCGGAGGATGAAACAGCAGAGAAGATCTGGTGGATGAAGAAAAAGGAAAGCTTTTTAGCAGAAAAACAGGAAACATTTCCTTCTTACATGCAGTTCCCGAAAGAGCATCTGATGCTCCTTCGATAAAAAAGTTTTAAAAAGGTGCGATAAAATAACAAAAATACAAAAAGAGAGGTAAAAAACAATGAAAATCAGTGCAAGAAATCAGTTCAAAGGAAAAGTAGTGGAGATTAAAGAAGGTGCAGTAAATGGCATCGTTTCCATCGACATCGGCGGCGGAAATGTTGTATCTGCAACCATCTCTATGTCTGCAGTAAAAGATCTTGGCCTTGAAGTTGGAAAAGATGCATATGCAATTGTAAAAGCTACATCTGTTATGGTAGGAATCGACTAAGAGATGCCCTCTTAAAAGAAACCCCGAAGATTGTGACCAGTGGCCGCAGTCTTTGGGGTTTCTTTTTGTCTCATAGGGCATCTTGTTTCTTGCAAAAATGGGGAAAACGGCATATAATGCAGACAGACAATTACAAAGGGAGAAAGAGATGACGATTAAATATGCTTTGAAACGATCCCTGCCGGTCATGGCAGGTTATCTTGTTCTGGGGATGGGATTTGGGATATTGCTGAAAACAAAAGGTTATGGTGTGGGATGGGCTTTTTTTATGAGCCTTTTTATTTATGCCGGTTCCATGCAGTATGTAACAATTAACTTTTTGGCAGGCGGTGCCACAGTAATTTCGGCAGCATTGATGACTCTTATGGTAAACGCCAGACATTTGTTTTATGGAATTTCCATGATTGAGAGGTACAGGGATACAAAGCCGTATAAGCCATATCTCATATTTGGACTTACAGATGAGACGTATTCTCTCGTATGCAGCGGAAATGTGCCGGAGGGAGTAGATGAGAAAAAATATTTTTTTATGCTGACTTTGCTGAATCAGTGCTATTGGATTACAGGAAGCGTGGTTGGTTCACTGATTGGAAGCCTGATTACTTTCAATACAGCAGGAATTGAATTTTCCATGACAGCTCTTTTTCTGGTAGTATTTGTAGATCAGTGGAAAAGTGTAAAGGACCACACCAGTGCAGTTGTGGGAGTGGGAACATCGGTTGCCTGTCTTCTTATTTGTGGAGCAGAGAGGTTTTTGATTCCAACGATGATTGCGATAACGGTAATTCTTACAATTTTAAGAAAAAAACTGGATGCGCAGGAAACAAAAAAGGAGGCATTGGAAAATGTCTGACATACATTCTGTAGCGGTAATCGCAGTTGTTGCCATAGTCACTATGCTGCTGCGTTTTATTCCTTTTGCTGTTTTTGGCAGGGATAAAAAAACACCAGAATATATTACTTATATTTCTTCAGTTCTGCCCTATGCTATTATGGGAATGCTGGTTGTGTATTGTTTGAAAGACGTAAGTATCACGGCGACACCTCATGGGATTCCGGAGCTGGTTGCTGGGGCAACTGTGGTAGGGCTACATCTTTGGAAAGGAAATACACTGGTTAGTATTGTGGCGGGAACGGTTGTGTATATGCTGTTGATTCAGTGTGTTTTTTAAAAGATTTGATGACGAATGGATATTAGTGTTTTAACAGAAAAAATTGGCAGGGGTGCGGTGGCTGGATCCGGCATCTGGAAGTGGAAATTTTCTTACGGAAACGTATATCAGCATCCGGCGTTTGGAAAATGAAGTCATAAAAGAATTGCAGGGTGGTCAGATTATTTTTGGCTTTTACAAGTTCATTTCTAATTGCGTTGTCAAACTGTTCTGATGAAAATCCATACCCGATACTATTGGAATGAAATTTGTTATAATAATCTAGGATAAACATTTCCAATTTCTTTCTCATACAAAAACCTCCATTCATTTTTATTTTTTTGTAATGTTTCTATCTGGTGCGTTTGTGAGTTGATTTCTAAAGAAATATGTGATGATGTTGTGGTTTATTTCTGTTGTTGTTTTTGGCAGGGATAAAAAACATCAGATTATATTATAAAACCCAGAGATTGTGATTAGTAATCACAGCCTCCGGGTTTTTCTTGTTCTTAAGATAACACGCCTGTCTCGTTGTAGATCAGTGCCATGAATTCTACATCGGAATCAGAATTGTTCTCGATGCTGTGGTATTGTCCGACTTCGATGATGCAGCAGTCGCCAGGGCCTACTTTTGTTACGCTTTTGTCGTTGTCGATGAAATCAGCTTCACCTTTTAAAATGAAGTAAGGCTCTGTCTCTTTCAGATGCTGATGCCAGCCAACGCTGGAGCCTGGAGGAAGAACCACTTTTGCGTACATTCTGCCGTGTCCCATCAGTTCCTCTCTGCTGATGATGTGATTGACATAGGCCTTGCCTTTGCCGCCTGCCAGACCTTCTACTTCTACCATATTTGCTTTCCGAACCATATTTGATGACTCCTTTCCTTTTTTTGAAAATTAGTAACTGTTCACCAGGTAATATCCCGCGAGGTGTTTTCATGCATTTTGCATGAAAATCCCGAGACATACAAGCCAAAATCCCATCATCAAAGATGATTTTTCATGGATTTTGGCTCGTATCTGTGAGGGTACTGAACAGATACAAAAATTATAACATTGTGAAGAGACACTGTCAAAAAATATTGGTTACTGTGAACGGAGTGAACAGTAACAAATATTGCACTTTACTCTGTGAAAATGCTGTGTATGGCTTGAAAAACAGAGTTTTTCGTATTATAATGCAGGTTATAGAGTTTTTAGGAAAAAGAATGGAGGCCATACAAATGGAAAAAAAGAACATTGACTGGGGCAATCTGGGATTTAGCTATATGCCTACAGAGAAAAGATACGTTTCCAATTATAAAGATGGAGCATGGGATGAAGGCTGTCTGACCGAAGATGATAAAGTTGTAATCAGTGAGTGTGCCGGTGTTTTACAGTATGCACAGACTGTTTTTGAGGGTATGAAAGCCTATACAACAGAAGACGGACGTACCGTTGTATTCCGCCCGGACTTAAATGCAAAGAGATTAAAAGATTCCGCTGAGAGACTGGAGATGCCGGCATTTCCGGAAGAACGTTTTCTGGATGCGATTCGTCAGCTGGTAAAAGCAAACGAAGCTTATGTACCGCCATATGGTTCTGGAGCTTCTTTATATATTCGTCCATATATTTTCGGAACAAACCCTGTCATTGGTGTAAAACCGGCAGATGAGTATCAGTTCCGCGCATTTACTACACCAGTAGGACCATACTTCAAAGGTGGAGTAAAACCATTGACAATTAAAGTGAGTGATTTTGACCGTGCAGCTCCGCATGGAACCGGTCACATCAAAGCTGGTCTGAACTATGCAATGAGCCTCCACGCAATCGTGACTGCTCATGAAGAAGGATATGATGAAAATATGTATCTGGATTCCGCTACAAGAACATATGTAGAGGAGACAGGTGGTGCAAACTTCCTGTTCGTGACAAAAGACAATACGGTTGTAACACCGAAGTCTGACACCATCCTGCCATCCATCACAAGAAGATCCCTGATTTATGTGGCAGAGCATTATCTTGGACTGAAAGTAGAAGAAAGACCTGTTCCATTTGAAGAAGTAAAAGATATGGCAGAGTGTGGTCTTTGCGGAACCGCAGCAGTGATTTCTCCTGTTGGAAAGATTGTTGACCACGGAAAAGAAATCTGTCTGCCAAGCGGAATGACACAGATGGGACCGATTACTCAGAAACTGTATGACACACTGACTGGAATCCAGATGGGACGTCTGGAGGCTCCGGAAGGATGGATTATGGAGATTAAATAACAGAATATGATGATAAACATATCGGCGCAGTCTCAGGGAGGCTGCGCTGTTTTTTTGAATATTTTAAAAACATAGTTGACAGATAGGTAAAATACGGATATAATCTATAAAAACAAAACATATTAAAATGATAGGAAATGGAGGCCCGCATGAGATTCCGGTGTGGCGAAACACGGAATCTATGGAGAAAAATATGAAAATTTCGAAAAAATGCAGATATGGTCTAAGGGCTTTGATTGATCTTGCTGTAAATTCGGGGAGTGAGCATATCGTATTGGGAACAATTGCAGAGCGAAATGGGATTTCTCCGCAATATCTGGAACAGGTTTTTGCAAGTCTGAGAAGAGCCGGGATCGTAAAAGGAATCAAAGGTTCTCAGGGTGGCTATCGGCTGAATGTCGATCCTGCGGATCTTACAGTTTCGAGAATACTGGAAGTATTAGACGGAAGTTATGAGATTGAGGAAGAGGAAGTGCCGGATGACAGCCATGGAGGAGGCATTGCCAGCAGTATTCAGACGCTTGTCATTGATCCGATCAACAGTCAGCTGGAAACTACGTTAAACAGTGTTACACTTGAGGATCTGAAAAAAAATTATCTGGATTATACAGAATATTATCAGGGTATGTATTATATTTAACAGGCCGTTTGACAGGGAAAAGAACGAATCGTGCGGAATGCTTTTTCGAGGCGTTATATCGGCAAAAAAGAGGGCTGAGGAATTTAGGAAGGCTCTCTTTTTGTATATAATAAAAATCTTGACGCATACGAGATAAAATACTATAATACATATAAGATATATAGGAAAAGTGCGCAAAAGAAGAAAAACAGAGAGTGGGATGCAGATATGAGTTTAGATTTTAAGAATCCGAATATAAGGAAGCATATGCTGGAAGGTAAGTTTGGTCTGGAAAAGGAGAGTCTGAGAGTGACGCCGAAGGGATTTTTGGCACATACGAAACATCCTTTCGGGAAAGATCCACATATGGAGCGAGATTTTTGTGAAAATCAGACGGAACTGATTACCGGCGTGGCGGACAGTGCGGAAGATGCATGGAAACAGCTCGAAGAGCTTCAGAAGAAAGCCGTAAAAACGTTGTTGAATCTGAAGACGGGAAAAGAATATCTGTGGCCATTTTCAAATCCGCCGTATGTGCTGGGAGAGAAAGATATTCCGATTGCAGATTATCAGGGAGTTTTGCAGGGGAAGACGCTGTACCGGGAATATCTGGCAGCCAAATATGGAAAAAGAAAAATGCTGTTCTCCGGTATTCATTTTAATTTTTCTTTTTCAGAAGCGCTTCTGGAGGAAGGGTATCGCAACAGTGGTCTGGAAAGCAGACAGGAATATAAGGACAGAATTTATCTGGAATTGGCGAAGAAAGTCACAAAATACAGCTGGCTGATCGTGTATCTGACAGCGGCCAGTCCTGTTCTGGATGGTTCCTTTTTTCATAAAGAAGAACTTGGAAAAACAGTGCTGAAAAATCTGGCATCTCCGCGATGCAGCAAGATAGGATACTGGAATGATTTTAATCCTATTCTGGAATACGAAAGTCTGGAAAGATATGTGGAGAGCATCGAAAGCTATATCAAAACCGGACAGCTCAAGGAGGCAGCGGAGTTGTACTATCCGGTTCGGTTAAAACCACAGGGGCTTAATACGCTGGAGCGGCTGAAAACTTCCGGAGTGGATCACATAGAATTGCGGATGTTGGATCTGAATCCGCTGGATCCGGTAGGAATTCAGAAAGAAGATGTGCAGTTTTTGCATCTGTTTTTGTTGTATCTGATGTCTTTGAAGGAAGAAGAATTGCTTCCGTTTGAACAGACAATGGCAATCCGGAATACAAAAAGGGCTGCCAGGTATGACGAAGAGACGATTCGGATTGAGTTGGGATGGAGCAGTGCACTTCCTGTGAAAAATGCGGCATTGTATGTATTGGCTTCGATGGAGCGCTTTGTTCGGTCACTGGGCAGTCAGGAGCTGGTGGAGATTGTCCGGTATCAGGAAGAGAAGCTGTTTTGCCCGGTGAAACGATATGCCGTTCAAGTACGGGAGCTTTTTGAAGAGGATTATGTAAAAGATGGAATCCGGCTGGCGGAAAAGTATGCCGGTATGCTGGGAAAATAGCGTAACCAGACAGAGGAAAATGACAGAAAGGAAGAGGCATCATGTGTGAGTTGTTTGGAATCAATTCAGAAGAAAATATCCAGATCAATGATTATCTGAAAGAATTTTTTTCTCACAGCCATGCACATCCGCATGGCTGGGGAATGGCATGTATGAATGGGCATACTGTTCAGGTGGAAAAGGAACCTATGCAGGCAAGCAAGAGCAATTATCTGAAAGAGAGACTTTCTGTACCTGTTCAGGTGAAAAATGCATTTGCACATATCCGTTACGCGACGATTGGAAATGTGGAATATCGCAATTGCCACCCATATACGAAGAAGGACAAGTCGGGAAGATGGTGGACGTTGATTCACAATGGAACGATTTTTGATTATGCTCCGCTGAATAAATACGTGAGCATCCAAAGCGGTGATACGGACAGTGAACGAATCCTTCTGTATCTCGTAGAACTGGTCGATCAGGAGGAGCGAAGATTGCAAAGACCTCTGGATGCAAAGGATCGGTTTTGGCTTCTGGATTCAGTCATTGCGAAAATGGCAGAGGGGAATAAGCTGAATCTGATGCTGTATGACGGGGAATTTTTTTATGTACATACCAATTATCAGGATTCTCTTTATGAATTGGAAAAGGAGAACCAATTCCTGTTTTCTACCTCTCCGTTGAGTCAGGAAGCATGGCATCCGGTAACTTTTACGACACTGTTGGCCTATCAGAATGGGAAAAGAGTTCTGACGGGTACGAATCATGGAAATGAATACAAAGACAGCGAAGAAAATATGAAGTTCTTATACAGTATTTTCTCGAATCTGTAACATACAAAAATTAAAATGGAAAAGAGGTGAAACGTAGATGTCATTTTATGAGATGCTTGAAACAATAAATTCAAATTGCAGGAATGTGGCGATTACGGTGATCGAGGGCAGCCATGTGGGAGAAAAAGCACTTCTTTCTGATGGAAAACTGCTGTGGGAATCGGAAGAGAATGGATTTTTTTCACAGAAATGGGATTTTATCAAAGCAATAGACAGTGGTGTGCGGGAACTGGACGGACAGAAACTGTACTTTGAATTGATTGGCAGTCAGAAAAAACTGGTAATCTGCGGAGGCGGACATGTATCCATTCCGATTATCAAAATCGGAAAAATGATTGGATTTCAGGTGACGGTTTTGGAAGACCGGCCCAAATTCGCAGACGATGCGAGACGCGCAGGCGCTTCGAAAGTAATCTGTCAGCCGTTTCGGGAAGGGCTTTCGCAGATTGAGGGAGATACAGATACTTTTTTTGTGATTGTGACGAGAGGACATCGCTACGATCAGGTATGTCTGGAGAGTATTGCGAAAAAACCACATGCTTATATCGGGATGATCGGCAGTAAGCTTCGTGTAAAGAAAGTAAAAGAGGCTGTAATAGAACAGGGAGCAGATCCACAGGTTATTGCACACGTCTATACACCGATTGGTCTGGATATCGGTGCTGAGACTCCGGAGGAAATCGGGGTGGCTATTATGGCGGAGATTATCGATGTAAAAAATAAGAGAAAGTCAGCCTGCGGATATCCGAAAGAGCTGATGAAAGCGATACAAAGCCAGGATGAATATAAAAAGCATAAAATTCTTGCGACGATTGTCTCGCGAAGAGGTTCTGCACCACGCGGCATTGGAACAAAAATGCTGGTTTTTCCGGAGGGAAGTTGTGTGGGCACCATCGGCGGTGGCTGCGTGGAAGCAGATATTTTTCAAAAAGCGCTTTTTATGCTGCGAAGCAGTGATTCAAAATCAAAACTATGCCATGTCGACATGACCGGAAGAGACGCTGAGGAGGAAGGCATGGTATGCGGTGGTGTGATTGATGTATTTTTGGAATGGATTTAGGGGGATTTACGAATGAACAAACAGGGAAAAATAATTGCAATCTGTATCAGTGAACAAAAGGGAACGCAGAAGCATGAGGTGGAAAAGGTAAATCTGATCGAGGATTGGGGAATTGAACATGATGCACATGCAGGCAAGTGGCATCGCCAGGTAAGTCTGCTGGCACTGGAAAAAATCGAGGAATTTCGCGAAAGAGGCGCACAGGTGGATTTTGGTGCTTTCGGAGAAAATCTGATCGTGGAGGGCTTTGACCTTCGGACATTGCCGCTTGGGACGAGATTTCGGATTGGAGATGCACTGCTGGAACTGACTCAGATTGGAAAGAAATGCCACAGTCATTGTGAAATCTATAAAGTGGTAGGAGACTGCATTATGCCAAGAGAGGGCGTTTTTACAAAAGTTTTAAAGGGAGGAACTGTCTGTCCGGGAGATACGGTGGAGCTGATTGAACTGGAAGAGGCTCCACAGCAGATATAGGCAGGAATGTCTCCCGCAGGAAAAATACAGTCAGAGAAAAGAGGGACAACATGGACAGAGAATTTGTACGGGAACAGCTGTATCAAAAATACATTGCACCCACAAAGAAAAAAAGAAAAAATTATGTTGGTATTGAAATTGAGATGCCGATTATCAATCTGAACAGGGAAGCGGTTGATTTTACGGTTATACATCGAATCACGGACTGTTTTAGGAAGCATTTTCAGTTTCAGGAGGCTGGAAGAGACGAGGAAGGAAATATTTATTCCATCTCGGATTACGTGCATGGAGACATTTTGTCCTACGATTGTTCTTACAACAATCTGGAGCTTTCTTTGGGAAAAGAGAAAGAATTGTTTTCGATTCAGCACCGTTTTCTGTCTTATTATGATTTTTTGCAAAACGAGATGGGAAAGCATCACTATACATTGACGGGAATGGGTGTCAATCCATATCGGATTTACAACCACAATGTGCCGATTCCCAACGGCCGCTACCGGATGTTGTTTCATCATTTGAATTCCTATAAGAATTATGATCTTCCCATGTTTTTTCATGAGTATCCGGCATTTGGAACCTTTTCCAGTGCATCGCAGGTGCAGCTGGACGTGGATTACGAAGAACTGCTGCCGACGATTCAGGCTTTTTCCAAACTGGAGCCAATCAAAGCGGTATTGTTTTCCAATTCCGTTTTGCTGAATGAGCATGAGGACCTGCTCTGCTGCAGGGATATGTTCTGGGAAAACAGTACACATGGAATTAATCCTCATAACGTAGGTATGTTTGACTGCAGCCTGGATAGTGAGGAAGATCTGCTTTCCTATATTGAGTCCACCAGTATTTACTGTGTGGAGCGCGGTGAAAAATACATCAATTTTCCGCCGGTGAATATCATGGAATATTTTGAAAAGCCATGGGTGGAGGGCGAATATTATGAAAACGGTGTGTATAAAAAAATCCGTGTGACACCTCAGATTGAGGATATTCAGTATCTGCGGACATTTAAATTTGAGGATCTGACCTTCCGCGGTACGATTGAATTTCGAAGTGTGTGCTGCCAGCCGATTCAGGATGCCATGACGGTTGCGGCATTTCATCTTGGACTTAAAAACGAGCTGCGGGCACTGAATGAGCTGCTGGAGCAGGATCATGTCATTTATCATCATGGATATACGGCAGGAGAATTGAGAAAGATGTTTGTGCAGCAGGAATGGCCGTCTTTTGTGAATCAGGATGAACTCTATGTACTGGTTGGAAAAGTGCTTGAGTTGGCGAAAAAAGGTCTGGAGAGCAGAGGATACGGGGAAGAACGTCTTCTGGAGCCTCTGTTTGAACGCATGGAAAAACGCACAAATCCGGCGAAAAAAATGTTGGAACTGAGAAACAGTGGAGTCGATATGCAGGAGATCATCCGACAGTACGGGCAGGCAAAATAACAGAAAAGAGAGGTGCCGAAATGATTGATAAATTTTTGGAACTTCATACACTCTCAAAATCGGAATATCTGGAATTGCTGCAATACTGGGAGAATGAAGAGGTTGTAAAACGGCTGAGAACAGAAGCTGTGAGACTTCGAAAACAGTATTATGGAGACAAGGTATTTACAAGAGGTTTGATTGAGTTTACAAATTACTGCAAAAACAACTGTTACTATTGCGGAATCCGAAATGGAAACCGCCATGTGGATCGATACCGTCTGACAGAGGATGAAATCCTGGAATGTTGTCAGACGGGATATGAACTGGGATACCATACGTTTGTCCTGCAGGGCGGAGAGGATCCTTATTATCATGACGAGAGAATGGAGCATATCATTCGTGCTGTCAAGAATCAGTTTCCGGATTGTGCGTTAACTTTATCACTGGGAGAAAAATCTTATGAAAGTTACCGCAGGTTCCGGGAGGCTGGAGCCGACCGTTATCTGCTTCGCCATGAAACGGCAGATGAGACGCTGTATCGTTCTTTGCATCCATCATCCATGAGCCTGAAAGCTCGCAAACAATGTCTGTTTGATCTGAAAGAACTTGGCTATCAGGTAGGTGCCGGATTTATGGTAGGTGCGCCGGGGCAGACACTGGAGCATCTCGCAGAAGATCTTGTGTTTTTGCAGGAATTGCAGCCGCAGATGATCGGAATTGGACCTTTTGTGCCGCATCATGATACGATTTACGCAGAGGAAAAGGCGGGAAGCGTGGAGCTGACGCTCTTTTTGCTGTCTGTGATCCGTATTATGTTTCCAAAGGTACTGCTTCCTGCCACAACGGCATTGGGTACGATGGATCCGAGAGGAAGAGAAAAAGGCCTTGCTGTGGGCGCAAATGTTGTGATGCCAAATCTGTCACCGGTGAAAAATCGCAAGCTCTATGAGCTTTATGACAACAAAATCTGTACCGGAGAGGAAGCTGCAGAGTGCAGGGGATGTCTGGGACGAAGAGTAGCCAGTGCAGGATATCGTCTTGTGGAAGACAGAGGAGATGCGCTGGTTTAAATGAATCAAACGGCGAAGCGGATTGAAAATATCCGTTTCGCTTTGTAATGAATATGAGTGAAAAGAAGAGGGAAAAACAATGAATGAAGAAATAAAAAAACAGATTGCACAGTTAAAAAAAGAAAGAGATGCCGTAATTCTTGCACACTATTATGTAGATGGTGAAGTGCAGGAAATCGCGGATTTTGTGGGAGATTCTTATTTCCTGGCAAAAAAGGCAACGGAAATTCCTTCCCGTGTCATTATTTTTTGCGGTGTGTCTTTTATGGGAGAAAGTGCAAAAATATTGAATCCGGAGAAAACAGTCGTGATGGCAGATGAATTCGCGGACTGTCCGATGGCGCATATGATTGACGCAGACACGATTCGGGAAACACGCGAGGCGCATCCGGATGCAGCTGTTGTTTGTTATGTGAATTCTACTGCAGAGATCAAAGCCCATTCAGATGTCTGTGTCACTTCCTCGAATGCTCTGAAAATCGTAAAAAATCTCCCGAATAAAGAGATTTTCTTTATTCCTGATAACAATCTGGGACGCTATGTGGCAAAACAGCTTCCAGAGAAAGAATTTATTTTCCACGATGGATTCTGTCATGTACATAAGAGCATTCACAGAGAAGAGGTATTGAAAGCCAAAGAGGCAAAACCGCAGGCACTTGTTCTGGCACATCCGGAATGTACCGGAGACGTTTTGGAGATTGCAGATTTTGTGGGAAGTACATCACAGATTATTGCATATGCGACGAGTTCGGAAAACAAGGAATTTATCATCTGCACCGAGATGGGTATTTTTTATGAGCTGCATTTGAAAAATCCGGAGAAGAAATTTTATTCCGTTGGACACAGACAGTTCTGCCCGAATATGAAGCGGATCAAACTCGAAGGCGTGCTGCATGCTCTGGAGAGCCTGAGTCCGGAAGTAGAGCTGGACGAAGATATGCGCCTGAAAGCAAAAGAGCCTCTTCAGAAAATGCTGGAGCTGGCACAGTAAGTAATGTGAATAAAAAGAGGAGATTTATTATGGGAAAACATACATTTGGAAGCGAATATGGATTTCAGACAAGGGCAGTACACACAGGAAATGATGTGGATGGAGAGACAGGTGCCATCAAACGACCGATCACCATGGCGAACAGCTATGAACTCCCCTATGATCCGACAGATTTGAACTGGAGCAGTGCGGGAGGCAATCTCTATACGAGAAACGGAGGTTCCAACCAGAAATATCTGCAGGAAAAGATTGCCAGTCTGGAGGGCGGAGAGGACTGTATTGTGCTGGCTTCCGGTGTGGCTGCATTGTCGGGATTGTTTTTTGCATTGCTGGAAAAAGGAGATCACGTGATTTTTTCCAGCGTGACGTATATTGCAGTATATCGTCTGCTGCATGAACTTTTGAACAACAAATTTGGCGTGGAGACAACGATTGTGGACACTTCTGATTTGGAGAATGTCAAAAAAGCGATTCGCCCCAATACCAAATTGATTCACATAGAGACACCGGGCAATCCGACCTTGAATATTTCTGATATACGTGCGATTGCAGATGTCGCGCATGAGCATGGGGCACTGTTATCGGTGGACAATACCTTCGCGTCACCGTTTAATCAGCGTCCGATTGAGCTTGGCGCGGATTTTTCTGTGGAGAGTCTGACTAAGTATATCAATGGCCATGGAGATGCCATGGGGGGCTCGATTACCGGAAAGAAGGAGTACCTGGATATCATTCGGGCACAGTCTCAGATCAATCTGGGAGGAACCATCAGTCCGTTTAATGCATGGCTGATCATGCGCGGAGCAGTGACACTGCCGCTTAGAATGAAACAGCATAACGAAAACGCGCTGGCTGTTGCAAAGTGGCTGCAAAAACAGGACTGTGTGAGTTTTGTGGCTTATCCCGGACTGGAAGACCACAAAGGCCATGAGATTGCTGCAAAACAGATGAATCCGGGCTTCGGAGGTGTTCTTTCGTTTGGACTGAAGGCAGATCACGATACGCACAATCGATTTGTGAGCCATCTGAATGTGATCACATCTGCAGTTTCTCTTGGACACGACGAAAGTCTGATTGTATTTCTTGGTGAAAATGATGAGCGTCAGTATTTGTATCCGGATGAATTCTCCAATGGCTTTTTCCGCTTTTCAGTGGGAATCGAGGATGTAGAAGACATTATCGGAGATCTGCGTCAGGCACTGGAAAAAACAGGATTTTCCACAAAATAAGAAAGGCTTGAACCATGAAAACGATAGAAGTAAGTGAAATTGAGAAATTGGATCCTGCGTCAGTGACGATCATTGATGTACGAAAAGCAGAAGATTATGCGAGAAATACGATTCCCCATGCAGTCAATATTCCAATAGAAACATTTCAGGAAGGTCTGCCGCAGCTGGACAGAGAGAAGCCTGTGTATGTGCTGTGTCATACCGGAGAGAAAAGTGAGGCAATCGTGGAGCAGTTGGAGGATGCTGGCTATGATGCGGTAAATATCGTCGGCGGTTATCGTGCCTTTTTGCGCCTGCAGTTAAGCAGGACGTTGGAGAAAGGGACTGGAATTGAGGAAAGAACAAAAGAAATCGAGAGAAGCTTGATCAAGAAATTTCGAAAACCAATCTGGAGAAAATTTACGAAGGCAGTACAGGAATATGAACTGGTACAGCCGGGAGATAAGATTGCTGTTTGTATATCGGGCGGCAAGGATTCCATGCTTATGGCGAAACTGTTTCAGGAGCTGAAAAGGCATGGAAAGATACCGTTTGAACTTGTGTTTCTCGTGATGAATCCGGGATACAATGAAGACAACTGGAACATTATTCAGGATAATGCAAAAATTCTCGGAATTCCGCTGACGGTATTCGAGAGCGATATTTTTAATATTGTGGCGGGGGTTGATAAGAATCCCTGCTATTTATGTGCGCGTATGCGAAGAGGATATCTGTATTCACATGCCAAAGAACTTGGATGTAACAAGATTGCACTTGGTCATCATTTTGATGATGTCATTGAGACGATTTTGATGGGGATGCTCTACAGCGGAAAAGTGGAAACAATGATGCCAAAGCTGCACAGCATTCATTTTGAGGGAATGGAGCTGATTCGTCCGCTCTATATGGTAAAAGAGGCAGATATTAAGGCATGGCGGGATTATAACCGGCTGAACTTTATCCAGTGTGCCTGCCGGTTCACGGAAAACTGTGCGACCTGCGGAGGCGGCAGAGGATCTAAGCGGGATGAGATGAAGGAACTGATCGCACAGTTTCGTCAGACAAGCGATGTCATAGAGGCGAATATTTTCAAAAGCGTCCATAATATCAATCTGCGAACTGTTATTGGATATCATAAGGATGGGGAAGCGTATCATTTCCTGGATGATTATGATTCCTATAAAATGGGAGAAAAAACAGAAGGAAAGACAGAAGAAACATGTTGAATCAATTTTCAAGAACAGAATTATTATTAGGTAAGGATGCCATGGAAAGGCTGGAAAAGTCCAGAGTGGCAATTTTTGGTGTCGGTGGTGTGGGTGGATATGCGGCAGAGGCTCTGGCAAGGAGCGGAGTGGGTACAATCGATTTGATTGACGATGACAAAGTGTGTCTGACAAATCTGAACCGCCAGATCATTGCTACCAGGAAAACGGTTGGCAAGTATAAAGCAGACGTTATGAAAGAACGGATCCTGGAGATTAATCCTCATGCGGTGGTTCATACACATAAATGCTTTTTTCTTCCCGAAAACAGGGATGAATTTGATTTCAGTCAGTATTCTTATGTGGTAGATGCTGTGGACACAGTCACAGCTAAAATTCAGCTGGTTTTGGAGGCACAGGAGGCCAATGTACCGATTATCAGCAGCATGGGAGCCGGAAATAAGCTGAATCCGGCAGGCTTTGAGGTAGCAGATATTTACGAGACATCGGTCTGCCCTCTGGCTAAGGTCATGCGCCGGGAGCTGAGAAAACGAAACATCAAACATCTTAAGGTGGTTTATTCCAAAGAAAAGCCTATACGTCCGATTGAAGACATGTCGATCAGCTGCCGAACGCATTGTATCTGTCCGCCCGGTGCAAAGCATAAATGTACGGAGCGGAGAGATATTCCGGGCTCGGTGGCCTTTGTGCCGTCTGTAGTCGGGCTGATTATGGCGGGGGAAGTCGTTCGCGATATTGCAGAAAATCCAGATGTGATAAAAAAGTCTAAAGAGATTGAACTGAAAGACGATAGTATTGTATAATACTTGTGAATATGGATACTATCGCGAGCTAAAGGAGAAAAACAAATCATGAATCACAGGCTTGAAAAAGAAGTAAATCAGCTGGTAGAGGCGATTATCGAGGATTATGACAAGGGAAGGGACATCGATGATGTGATAGAGAATTTTACAAATCCGAATAAGGATGACATTATCAAGATTTTAGATCAGCTTCGCAATGTCATTTTCCCGGGGTATTATAAGAACAAAAGTTATCATGTATATACTGTCAGAAATAATCTGTCCATGCAGCTGGAGGATGTACTCTACAATCTCAGCAAACAGATTTCACGTGTGCTGAAGTATCTTCCGAAATACGCAGGATGGGAAGAAAGGGAACTTCTGCATGAAGGAGAAAAACTTTCCCTGCAGTTCCTTGGGAAAATCACGCAGATTCGTGCGTTGATTCAGACAGATCTGCAGGCGGCATATGATGGAGATCCGGCGGCTTTCAATAAGCCGGAAATTATTTTTTCGTATCCGGGTTTGTATGCCATTATGGTGAATCGGATTGCGCATGAACTCTATCTGCTCGGCATCCCGCTGATACCAAGAATGATGACAGAATATGCGCATACGCAGACAGGAATTGATATCCATCCGGGTGCTGTGCTTGGAAAATATTTTTTCATCGATCACGGAACCGGCATTGTAATCGGTGAGACAGCTATCATTGGTGATTATGTGAAAATCTATCAGGGTGTAACAGTTGGAGCTTTGTCTACCAGAGGTGGTCAGAAGCTCAATGGAAAGAAGAGACATCCTACGATAGAAGATAATGTGACTATTTACGCCGGAGCATCTATCCTTGGCGGTGATACAGTGATCGGACATGACTCTGTCATTGGAGGCAATGCGTTTATCACAACCTCGATACCACCCAATACAAGAGTCAGTATCAAAAATCAGGAATTGGAGTATAAGCAGGGCAAGGGAAACAATAAAGAAATCAATCAGAGTGAGGAATGGTATTATATCATCTGAGATTTTTCCTTTGACGATTATGATTTTTATAGAATGGAGGTAACTGTTCAGCAGGTAATATCTGTGAGGGTACTGAACAGATACGAACGGAGAAACATATGAGTAATATAGATGAAAAACTGAAAAATCTTCAGGACAATCTTCGCAGTCTTGGAAGTGTTGCTATTGCTTTTTCAGGAGGCGTGGACTCTACATTTTTGTTGAAAGTGGCGCATGACGTCCTGGGTGACAAAGTGCTGGCGGTGACGGCTTCTTCCTGCTCTTTTCCCAAAAGAGAACTGGAGGAGGCAAAGACATTCTGTCAGGAACATGGCATTCGTCATGTGATTTGCGAATCTGAAGAACTGGAGATAGAAGGATTTCGGCAAAATCCTGTGAATCGCTGCTATTTGTGCAAGCGGGAATTGTTTGAGAAAATCGGGGCGATTGCGGATCAAAATCAGATGGCGGCCGTTGCGGAAGGCTCAAACACGGACGACAATGGAGACTACAGACCGGGCCTTCGTGCAATTGAAGAATTAAAAGTAAAAAGCCCTCTTCGGGATGCACAACTGTCCAAAGAAGAAATTCGCAGGCTGTCAAAGAGGGAAGGGCTTCCTACCTGGAAGAAACAGTCTTTTGCGTGTCTGGCTTCCAGATTTGTTTACGGGGAGACGATTGATGAGAAGAAGCTTGGCATGGTAGACCGGGCGGAACAGCTTCTTCTGGACTTGGGATTTCATCAGGTGCGGGTGAGAATTCATGGAACGATTGCAAGAATCGAAGTGCTGCCGGATGAACTGGAAAGATTTGTAAAGAAAGAGATCAGAAATCTTGTCACAGAAAAATTCAAAGAATATGGATTTTCCTATGTTACACTGGATCTGGAAGGTTATCGAACCGGCAGTATGAATGAAACTCTGGGAGAAAACGTTTTCTAAAAAAGAAGAAAGAGAAGGACAGGAGACGGTTTTGTGTCCGGAATCTGAGATAGATCCGGACAAAAACCTGTCCCCTGTCCTTAATTTTAAAGAGAAAGTATGAAATCAATGAACACGATTTCATACTTTCTTATTTTTATTTATTCATGTTAATGGTACAGTGTTCCCAAGATATACTTTGAGAAATCAGAGAAAAGAAGGTGAGAAAATATGCTGATTCTTAACAAGGAAACAACAGATAAGCTTTTCTCCCATGCAAGATCCGAATATCCAAAAGAATGCTGCGGAATCCTGTTAGGCAGGCGGTTGGGAGAACAAAGAATTGCGTCAGCGGCGATTTCAACCAGGAATATGGCAGATGAGGCACAGACGCAGTTTTTGATCAATCCTCTTGAGATTGTCAGGGCAGAGAAGACTGCAGAATTGCAAAATCTGGAGATTGTGGGATTTTATCATTCACATCCCGATTATGAGGCGATCGTTTCACAGGCAGATGTGCTGCATATGATTGCGGGATATTCTTATTTGATTATTTCTGTGAAAAACGGTGTACATATCAGGGCGCACAGTTTTGAAAAGCAGATACACAAGGATATGGATGCAAAAGAGGAAATCTTGATAAATAAGGAGAAGAAAAATGGGAATTTCAGTATATATATCAGCAACGCTGAGGAGTTTTGTAAATCGAAATGCCCGGCTTGAGATAGAGGGAACGACAGTTCGCGAAATATTGGAGCATTTGCAGGAGGAGTATCCGGATAGCAGGAAAGGACTGTTTGAGGAGGACGGCTCACTTCGGCCATTTGTCAGTGTCTATGTCAATGACGTTAGAATTTCAGAAGCAGTGCAATGGGAAAATTCTTTGTACGAAACAGATGAGATTCTACTTCTGCCTGCGATTGCGGGAGGTGCACCTGTGGAAAGTGTTATTTCAGATGAAAGAAGAAAGGAAGTATCTCTGGGAGACCATGAAATCGAACGTTTTAACAAGCATCTGATGCTTCGTGAAATCGGAGTCAAAGGGCAAAAGAAAATTATGGCAGCGAAAGTGCTGGTGATTGGTCTGGGGGCTCTTGGGTCTCCGGTCGTACAATATCTGGCGGCAGCAGGAGTGGGAACGATAGGAATTGCTGATTTTGATGAAGTTTCTCTTGGAAATCTGCAAAGTCAGGTGATTCATGGAACCAGAGATGTACATCGTCCCAAGACTGCGTCTGCGAGGGATTCTATTAAGGCGATTAATCCGAAAATTAAAATTCAGGTAATCAATGAAAAAATAGAGGCTGACAACATTGAAGAAATTATAGAAGGATACGATGTCATAGTGGATTGTACGGATAACTATAAATCGCGTTATCTGATCAATGATGCCTGTGTCCTGCAGGACAAGCCGGCGGTATTTGGTGCAATGTATCAGTTTGAGGGACAGGTGAGTGTCTTTGATGCAAAATCCGGACCGTGTCTGCGCTGTCAGTTTCCCGCTCCGCCGCCGGCCGGCCTTGTTCCTACTTGTGCGGAGGGCGGCGTCATCAGTCCTTTGCCGGGGATTATTGGAAGTGCACAGGCAAATGAGGTGCTGAAGCTGCTTGTCGGAGGAGGAGAAAGTCTGACTGGAAAACTGCTCATGGTGGATACATGGAGGCTTCGTACATCCATTCTTCCGGTTCATAAAGATGAAAACTGTCCGGTTTGCGGAAAACATCCATCTATTTTGGAAGTGGAAAATTTTGATTATGAAGATTTCTGTGGATTAAAGCAGGATGAATATGAAATACCTGTGGAGGGAATTGATGCAGAAGAACTGGCGATAAGAATTGAAAATGGAGATCCGATGACGATTGTGGATGTCAGAGAACCTCATGAGCGTGCGATTCAGCGTTTTCCAAATGCAATCATCATACCAATCGGACAACTGGCAAGGAGACAGAAAGAACTGGATCCCGATGTAGATACTATTTTTATCTGCAAAGAGGGAAAAAGAAGTATTCTGGCAATCAATACATTGCGGGAAGCCGGCTATAAAGGTCCGATGTACAACTTGAAGGGTGGAATAGAATCGGCAAAGAATATCATCTTTTCGAATGAAGCAGGATGGCTGTAAAGTTTCTCTGGGAAATACAGAATTGGAGAAATTTGACATAGAATCAAAATGAAAAACAGGAGGTTAGAATCATGGCAAAAGAGGTACAGGGAATCAATGCATTAGGAGCGCAGGCGGCATATAATCTTGCCAATGTGACAAAAACAAAACCACAGTATGGAGCTCTTACACCAAAGTGGTTAACAAAATTACTGGAATTTAAGGGGCTGGAAACAGGCATTTACCGTGTGAATAAGGTTGTAGAAGGAGAAACGCCACTGGATGTTTTGTGCAGTCAGACGAAGAAGTCTGATATCATTCCGGATGGCTATATTGAGTATGAAACAGAACCAAGAGAATATCGTTTGAATTCTATTTCTACGATCATCAATATCAATACTGCGATTGAGGATGTGTATAGTTCCCCTTATGATCAGGCAAAGGAGCAGTTGTCTCTGGCTATTGAAAGTTTGAGAGAGCGACAGGAAAGCCAGTTGATCAATAACGATGATTATGGACTGTTGAAAAATGTACCGGATTCGCAGAGAATCCAGTCACGTACAGGAGCGCCTACACCCGATGATCTGGATGAATTGATTACAAAAGTATGGAAGGAGCCGTCCTTCTTCCTTGCACATCCGAGAGCGATTGCAGCATTTGAGAGAGAATGCACAAAGAGAGGTGTCCCGCCTGTAACCGCCAATATTGCGGGAGGAACTTTCATCCTATGGAGAGGAATTCCGATTATTCCAACAGATAAACTCATGGTAGATGGTCTGAAGAATCCGAAGAGCCAGAGTGGAAAGACGAATATTTTGCTGATTCGTACCGGAGAAGCGAAACGTGGTGTGATCGGACTTTATCAGGCAGGAATGAAAAATGAACAGTCAAGAGGCCTGTCAGTAAGATTCCGCGGAATTGATGATAAAGGAGTTGCATCTTATCTGTTATCTTTGTACTGCTCAGCAGCGATTCTGGCTGATGACGCAATTGCAGTATTGGAAGATGTCGAGGTAGGTGAATATTATGACTATGAATAATTCCAGAGGAAATGCCGCAAATTATGGGTTACCTTCCGAGCTGGAATTAGAGGGACTGGCAAATCAGTTATTTTCAGATATAGATGGAAGCCTTTTTGAGCCGGAAGTGTGCGCCAATGGGATTGAAAAACTGGTTACATATGGTGATACGGGTATATTTGATGTGGCTGCAAGCAAGATAGCCGGAGTATCAGGCGGCTGGGATTTTGAGAATATCCCTGGCGTACTGAAAAAGGAATCCGGCAGCAGTGTGGAAGCACAAGCAGCGACAGGATATTCACCACGTGTGATTTCCGAGCAGCAGGCGCAGACCCCAGCAGCAGGAAACCCTGCCGCAGCAGCTGCACACAAAGGTGATCCCCAGATTGTCGTGGGAAGTAAGAGCCTTGCTCAGATTCGTCAGGATTTTCCAATTCTTCAGGAGAAGATCAATGGAAATCCTCTGATCTGGTTGGATAATGGAGCTACAACACAGCGCCCCAGACAGGTTATAGACAGGCTTACTTATTACTATGAACATGAAAATTCCAACGTGCACAGAGGCGCCCATACTCTGGCGGCAAGATCTACAGATGCCTATGAAGGAGCAAGACAGATCACAGCGGACTTTATCGGTGCACCTTCAAAAGACAACATTATTTTTGTGAGAGGAACGACAGAGGGAATTAACCTGGTTGCTCATTCTTATGTAAAACCACTTCTGCAGCCGGGAGACGAGATTATTGTATCTTTGTTGGAGCATCATGCAAACATTGTTCCATGGCAGCTTATTGCACAGGAGACGGGAGCTGTGATTAAAGTGATTCCGGTAGATCAATCGGGACAGCTTCTCCTCTCCGAATATGAAAAATTATTTACGAAAAGAACAAAGTTTGTCTCTGTGACACACGTTTCCAATGTACTTGGAACCATCACGCCGGTGGCAGAATTAATTGCCATTGCACATCGGCATGGTGTCCGCATTCTGGTTGACGGAGCTCAGTCAGTGGCGCATATCCCGGTGAATGTGACTGCTTTGGATGCTGACTGGTTCGTATTTTCCGGACATAAGATTTATGCTCCTACAGGCATTGGCGCTGTTTACGGAAAAAAAGAAATTCTGGAAGAGGCAAAGCCTTACCATGGCGGTGGAAATATGATCAAAGATGTTACCTTTGAGCGAACCATATACAATCCTGCACCCAATAAATTTGAGGCGGGAACTGCAAGCATTGCCGATGCGGTAGGACTTGGTGCTGCCCTGGAATATCTGAACCAGATTGGAATGCCGGAGATCAGCAGATATGAACATGAACTGGTCAGCTATGGAATGAAAGAGCTGGGAAAAATCAAAGGACTACATCTGATCGGTACGGCAGCTGAAAAATCCAGCGCACTTTCCTTTGTTATGGATGGCATTTCCGATGAAGCGGTTGGAAAGAGACTGGATCAAAATGGAATTGCTGTGCGTGTGGGGCATCACTGTGCACAGCCGATTCTGAGACATTATGGACTGGAAAGCGTGGTACGCCCTACTCTGGCGTTATACAATTCATTTGAGGATATTGATGCTCTGGCAAAAGTCCTCCGTTCATTATAAATAAACAAAGGAGAGATAAAGAGCATGAATCACAGACTGGAAAATGATGTAAACCGGCTTGTAGAGCAAATCATAGAGGATTATAAAAAGGGAAGAGATATCGACGATATTGTAGAGAATTTTACCAATCCGAATAAGGATGATATTGTAAAAATACTGGATCAGATTCGAAATATCATATTTCCGGGATACTATAAAAATAAAAGTTATCGTATCTATACAGTCAGAAATAATCTGTCTATGCAGTTAGAAGATGTACTGTATAATCTCAGCAAGCAGATATCCATTGTCCTGAAATATTTACCGGAATACGCGGGAAAGGAAGAACGGGAACTGCTGTATGAAGGAGAAAGACTGTCTTTGCAGTTCCTGGAAAAAATTACAAAAATTCGAGAACTGATTCAGACAGATCTTCAGGCGGCGTATGATGGTGATCCTGCCGCTTTCAATAAACCGGAGATTATTTTTTCTTATCCGGGACTGTATGCCACCATGGTAAACAGAATTGCGCATGAGCTTTATCTGCTCGGTATACCACTGATCCCGAGAATCATGACAGAACATGCACATACAGAAACCGGCATTGACATCCATCCGGGGGCGGTTCTGGGAAAATATTTCTTTATTGACCATGGTACGGGGATTGTGATAGGTGAGACGGCTATTATTGGAGATAATGTAAAAATATACCAGGGAGTGACCATCGGTGCTTTATCCACCAGAGGTGGCCAGAAGCTGCACGGAAAGAAGAGACATCCTACGATAGAAGACAATGTGACAATCTATGCGGGGGCTTCGATTCTTGGAGGAGATACGGTGATCGGGCATGATTCTGTGATTGGCGGAAATGCATTCATCACTACCTCCATTCCTGCTGATATGAGAGTCAGCATCAAAAATCAGGAGCTGGAGTACAGACAAGGAAAGAGAAACAGTAAGGAAATCAGCCAGAGTGAGGAATGGTATTATATCATTTGATAAAAGAGAATGAAAACGTTTTCTAAAAAAGAAGGATAAAACATAGAAAACACCTGAAACTGTGAAACATCATGAAAAATAAAGGCATTTTTAAGAAGAAAGTGTGGAAGCGTTGCATACGATTTCATACTTTCTTCTTTTATTTTTTGTGTGTGAATGATACAGTGGGGTTAACTGAAAAACAAGACGATTTGAAAATGATAATAAATAAGGGAGTGGTAATCTTGAAAAAATTTATAGAGTTATTATGTATGAAATTTATGTGGAAGAAGGAAGATAAGAGTTCGATGGATTATTATATCTATCACAGTATGATGATCACTCCGGGAGCTTACCGTGGATTGGCAGTTTCCAAAGGAATTTTGAAGGAAAAGACAGGCACGTAGAGGAGGGAGCGGTATGAGTATTGTGATTGTTGGTGGAAATGAACGTATGGAAAATGATTATCGTAAAATATGCAGAAAACATCAGTTTAAAGCAAAAGTGTTTACAAAAGTAAAAGGACCGATACGTAATCAGATTGGAGAACCGCAACTGATTGTAATTTTTACGGATACCGTTGCACATAAAATGTCCATGGCGGCAAAAAAGGAAGCGAAGCATAAAGATATTCCGGTGACGTATGTGCACAGCAGCAGTGCGACTGCACTGGAACAGGCATTAGCAATTTATTAATAGAAAAATATAAGACAAGACATGCCAGAAGGTGTGTCTTTTTTTCTGCCCGAAAACAGAAAAAACAGAGATTATTTTTTAAAAATAAGCAGTCGTGAGAAAAAAATAGGGCACTGCGACGTTCAAATAGACCAAAAACCCTTATAAACAGCGGAAAAAAGAGACTGTCAACGTTTTCAAAATATCATTTAAAACATAGAAATATAGTCGGAAAAGCAGGAAAAAAGACGCACGAAATAATGAAAAAACGAAAAATATAAGATGTCGATTTCAGAATCTCTCGTTGTTATTTTGATGTTTCGCGTTTATGATTTAGAAAAGTTTTCAAAGGAAACAAAAAGCAAAAATAAATGAGATAGATGGAGGAAAAAGTTATGGGAAAATTATTTACATCAGAATCAGTAACAGAGGGACATCCGGACAAGATCGCAGATCAGATTTCAGATGCAATTTTAGATGCACTGTTAGAGCAGGATCCCAAATCCAGAGTTGCAGCAGAAACGACAGTAGCAACGGGACTTGCTCTGGTGGTAGGAGAAATCACAACAAAAGCATATGTGGATATTTCTAAAGTGGTCAGAGACACCATCCGGGAAATCGGCTATAAAAATGCAGGCGGGTTTGATGCAGATTCCATTGCAGTACTTACTTCGATTGATGAACAGTCCGCAGATATTGCTCTTGGAGTGGATAAGGCATATGAATCCAAACAGGAGAACGCAACAGAGGATTATGGAACCGGTGCAGGCGACCAGGGAATTATCTTTGGATACGCAACGGATGAAACGCCAGAGTATCTGCCGCCGGCAATTTCCTTTGCACACAGACTGACAAGACAGCTTACAAAGGTCAGAAAAGATGGAACCTTACCTTATCTGAGACCCGACGGAAAATCACAGGTAACGGTAGAATTTGGGGAAGACGGTACAACCGTAAAGCGAATTCATACGATTGTCATTTCTACACAGCATGAAGACTATGTCAGCCTTGAGCAGATTCGAAAAGATATCATTGAGTTTGTCATTAAGCCGGTTATTCCGACAGAACTGCTAGATGAGGACACCATTTACTATGTAAATCCGACAGGACGATTCGTGATTGGCGGTCCACAGGGAGATGCTGGATTGACTGGAAGAAAGATTATCGTAGACACCTACGGAGGAACAGGACGCCATGGCGGCGGAGCTTTTTCCGGAAAGGATCCGACTAAGGTAGACCGTTCTGCAGCCTATGCAGCAAGATGGGTAGCCAAGAATCTGGTTGCGGCAGGCATTGCAAAAAAAGTGGAAGTAGAGCTGGCGTATGCCATTGGCGTGGCAAAACCTGTTTCTATTGCAGTCGATACATTCGGAACAGGAACTATCCCGGAAGAAAAAATCGTGGAAGTGATTGAAAAGGTATTTGATTTGAGACCGGCAGCGATTATTGCAGCGCTTGACTTACAAAGACCAATCTATAAACAGACAGCCGCTTATGGACATTTTGGAAGAACAGACATTGACCTTCCATGGGAAAATCTGGATAAGGTAGAAGAAATTAAGGAAAATTTATAAAAAGAACGGATCAATCCATTAACGAAGCGAAAGGAAATAAGAAAATGGCAAATAAAATTGGAAAACATATCGCGATATATGGAAAGGGAGGAATTGGAAAGTCCACCACGACTTCAAACATCAGCGCGGCACTTGCGGAAGCGGGATACCGGGTAATCCAGATTGGCTGCGATCCCAAAAGTGATTCCACGAACACTCTGAGGGGAAACAATTATCTGCCGACTGTGCTGGACAGTCTGAGAGAAGGAAATAAGATTCACCTGGATGATATTTCAGTGAAAGGATTTAACGGAGTGTTGTGTATTGAATCAGGCGGACCTGTTCCCGGAGTAGGATGCGCAGGAAGAGGCATCAATGCAGCTGTCAGTCTGCTGCAGGAGTTAAATCTGTTTGAAGAATTTAAACCGGATTATGTTTTGTATGATGTTCTTGGTGATGTCGTGTGCGGAGGATTTGCAGTTCCGATCAGAGACGGAATTACCGATCGGGCATATGTGGTAAGTTCTTCCGATTTTATGGCAGTGTATGCGGCAAATAACTTATTTAAAGCAATCAACAAGTATGCACCGACCGGAGGAGCAAAATTGGGAGGTGTGATCGCAAACAGCATCACAGCCGGATATTCCAGAGCCATTATTGATGATTTTACCAGAAAGACAGGAACAAAGGTGGCCGGCTATGTCAACCGTTCCCTTGTAGTGCAGCAGAGCGAACTGTACGGAAAAACAGTCATTGAGGCGAATCCGTCCTCGGAACAGGCGGATATTTACAGAAATCTTGCCAAATATATTGCAGAAAATGAAGATCTGGTAGTTCCGAATCCACTGGGAGTCAGTGAACTTCGTGACTGGGCAAGAGAATGGGGAGACAAAATTTATAATCTGGATGCAGGTGTTGTATCCGGTGCGGAGGCCATTTAAAGAGAAGGGAGGCTGCTATGAGCTTTATAGAAGAAAGAAAGGCTCTGACAAGAGAAAAACGATTAAGCACACTGAGTCATTACAACGGATCTCTGGAACAGCTTCGAAATGATGTGAAGGGCGCCGAAATACGACAGAGAATCCGGACGTTTTCCCAGATAACCAATGATGAGATTTTATTTGCAATCCGGCTGCTCAGTAAAGTGGAACAATCCGCCATCGTTGTGCATGGAGCAGTGGGATGCGCGGCATCCGGCATATATTTTAACGAGGAAAAAAGTCTTCATTGGTATTCTACGAATCTAAACGAGAGAGATACAATTCTGGGAGGAGATGAGAAGCTGCGAAAGGCGGTCATCAGAGCTTACGAGGAACAAAACCCGAAAGTAATCTTTATTGTAGGCACGCCGGTTGTAGCGATCAATAATGATGATGTGAATTCCTGCATTCTGGAACTGGAAGAAGAGCTGGATGTAAAGATTGTATCTATTTATACCGATGGGTTTAAAACGAAAGCACCGACGACCGGATACGACATTGTACTGCATGCACTCCTTCGTTATGTGGTGGAAAGAAATCCAAAAGAGAAAGAAGATTTTATCAATGTGGTAACCGTATCTGAGAATAAAGAAGACATTGCTGCTGTGGTAAAGATACTGAAAGATCTGGATATTGCATATCAGCTTGTTCCGCAGTATTCCGGCATTGAGAAAATCAGGAAATCAGGTTCGGCAAAAGGAACCATCTGCCTGAATGCAGACGAGGGAGAATACTTCGCAAAAGGACTTGAGGAATTGACAGGGGTTCCGTATATCAGAACAGAATCACCGATCGGTGTCCGCGGAACAAGACATTTTATCAGAAAACTTGCAAAGGCATTAGCGATAGAAGAGAAGGCAGCAGAGTACATCAAGAACAGAGAAGAAGAAGTACTGAAAAATGTGCAGCGGGAATTATTTGCCGGCAGAAGCGTTTTTCTTGATACGAAACTGGCATTAACAGAAAATCTGGTTGATTTTGTGGAAAGCCTTGGTGGAAAAATAGCAGGAATTGCAGTTACTTATGTGGATTTAAATAACCGGCATGTAATTGAAAAATTGGATTCTCTCATGAATGCCATGCCGGTTGTTGTTGCGAATGGACAGCCTTTTGAAAAGGCAAATCTGTTGTCAAAAGAGCATATAGATTTTTATGTCAGCACAGAAGAAGATGTTGCTTTTGCCGCACAGCAGGGAAGCATACCAGTATCACTTGCACATGTACCCATCTTTGGTTATGAAGGAATCCGACAGTTTGTTGGACTGATAGAAAAATCAGAAGCAGCGGACGGAATCCGAAAATTGATTCTGGAACAGAATGCATTTTATAAGGCTTCCTGGCTGAAAAAGAGCAGTAATTGGTATGTGAAACAGGAGGTGAGATAATGCAGACAGTAATAAAAAATCCACGAAACGGATGCGGACTGCATGGTGCTGTCCAGACAGTACAGGAAATCAAGGGCGTTGTACCGATTGTTCATTCCAATGCAGGCTGTGCTGTTTCCAATTATCTTGCCAATCAAGCTTCCGGGCTTGGAAATGGATTTGTAAGTGGATATTCGATCCCGGGAACGGATGTACAGGAACGCCATGTCATTTTCGGAGGCGCATCCAGATTGAGGGAACAGATTAAAAATACACTTAAGGTCGTAGAGGGTGAGCTTTACATTGTGCTCAACAGCTGTGAATCAGCCATGGTAGGAGATGATATCGATGCCATGACGAGAGAGGCGCAGGAACAGGGTGAAAGTGTCATTGATTCTCTGATCGCAGGCTTCCATGGAGACAGCCATTATGGATATGAAAATGTACTTGCAGATATCATTAGAAAACTTCCCGAAGTAAAAAAAACAGAGGGAGAAAAAATAGAGAACCTTGTGAACATATTTGGAATTCTTCCACAGAAAGACATTTATTTTAAAGGTGATCTGGAAGAAATAAAACGGATTCTGGAGGGAATCGGATTAAAAGTCAATACATTCTTCGGATACACAGATGGAGTACAGGAACTGGTACAGGCGCCAGGGGCAGCTTTGAATCTTGTATTTTCAAAATGGGGAATTAAAGCGGCGAAAGAACTGGAAAGACTGTATGGAATCCAGAGTCTGGTGTATACATCCGTACCAACCGGAATACGGGAAGTAAGAGAATTTGTAAATGAATTGACAGAGAAACTTTCGTTAGATGAAGAAAGAGCACAGCATTTTCTGCAACAGGAAGAGGAAAACTTCCGGTATTATTTCAGAGGAATTGCCGAGAGCTTTTTTCAGGAACATATTGGAAAAAAAGTTGCAATTGTAGGAGATGAGAGCAATGTAATCCGATATGCCTCTTATCTGAAGGAATATCTGGGAGCGATTGTTGAAACAGCAGTCGTAACAGACTTTTTTCCAAGCGAAGAATTTACACAAAGTGCAAAAACCGAGCAGCTGAAAGGAATTGCAAAACAAGTACATTTTTCACAGGATGGAACAGAAATCAATAAGATTTTGAGACACAGTGATGTGGAATTACTCCTTGCAAGTTCTCTTGAAGATGAGGTCGCAGAAAAAAAAGGAATCCTGAACTTTACCGTCTCTTATCCGGTTTACGAAAAAGCAATCCTGAATAAGAGTCATGTGGGAATCAGAGGAGCACTTACCTTTACAGAGGATTTTATCACGAAAGTGAAAGAAAGCAATCGAATCCGGGAGAAAGCGCTGGAGAAAGTGATTTAAATCATAAATCAAAAGAGGAGATAGCAGTTATGAGAAAAAAAGGATTAAGAGTTTTAGCTGGAACTGTCATTTTTAGCCTGTTGCTTATAGGATGCGGAAATAATGCGGCGACAGATACGAAAAATACAAAAACAGCATCTGAAGAAGCAACGGGTAATGAAACAACAGACGAAAAAACAAGTTCTTCTGAGTTGCCCACAGGTCATGTAGCGGATAAAGTTGTGGTTGCTTATGGTGATACTACAGGAACAGGTTTGTGTACCGGACTGTTGGGAATTGCCAGAGATAGCGGATATATAGAAGAAGAGCTGAATAAAATCAACGTAACATATGAAGACATGCCAATGATTGGAATGGGACCGGCAATTAATGAGGCATTTGCCGCAGGTAGTGTTGATATTGGAAGTATGGGAGATGTTATCGCAGTGACAGGAAAATCAAATAATGTGGACACTAAGGTAATTTCATGGAGCAAAGGTCTTAAGGCATCTTCTATCGTTACAGCACCTGGGTCTGATATTAAGTCAATTTCAGATTTAAAAGGAAAAAAAGTGCAGGCTTATCAGGGAACATTTATGTACAGGGATTTGATTGAATATCTGAAGCTTGGCGGATTGACCATTGATGATATTGAGTATGTAAACTGCAATGCAACGGAAGCAATTTCTATGCTTCTGACAGGTGGCATTGATGCATCTGTCAATGAAGGATATCCATTGGATACCGCACTGAAAGGAGGCGGCGAAGTTCTCGTAGATGGAAGAGATGAAGAGTATGCGTCCTTAAGAACGAATGGAGTAACTTTGGTAAGAACAGAATTTGCAGAAAAAAATCCGGATATTGTTTATGCATTTGTGAAGGCACTGGCGAGAGCTTATCAAGATACTTTAAAAGATCCGGAAATATATTTTACACAATATGAAAAAGCAGGAGGAAACATCGATGTATTAAATTACAGCAATCCGAATCATATAATTGGAGAAACGATTGTTCCTACGGAGGATGAACTGAAGACGGAAAGTGATCTTATAGACTTTTTAGTTGAGCAAAAGCTTATTTCCGAGAAAGTTGATCTTGATGAGTGGACAAGTACATCTGTGTTTGCGGAAGCTGCATTTAACGAACTCGGAATGGAACTTCCTGAGTAGGAGGCAATATGGACAAATACAAAAAATTGGGATTCAGTCTTATTCTGCCAGCGATTATCCTGTTTATCTGGTTTTACAGCACAACTTATAAAGGTGTTCCTGATGCGATTCTTCCAACCATACAGTCTGTAGGAAAAGCATTCAAGACAACAATAACAAGCGGGCAGCTTCAGGAGGATTTGCAGGTAAGCTTTATTCGAGTGATCAAAGGGTATTTATGTGCGGTTTTGCTGGGAATTATTGCAGGCGTTTTGACAGGAATGAATGAGTATATAAAAGTTTTTCTGAATTTAACATTGACTACGATTCGTCAGATTCCAATGGTCGCATGGGTTCCGCTGATTATCCTGTGGTTTGGAATTGATGATATGTCAAAGATAGTAACAATTGTACTTGCTGCTTTTTTCCCGGTCATGATTAATGTATCGAATGGAATTGCTACAACACCGAAAGCATATCTGGAGCTGGCAAGAATTTACAAAATGTCTCCGTGGAAAACTTTTATAAGAGTGTATCTTCCTAATGCGTTGCCGTCTGTTTTTGTTGGATTAAGACTGGCCCTTGGAAGCTCATGGATGGCGGTTGTGGCAGCGGAAATCCTGGGAGCTACCTCTGGAATGGGATATCGACTTTCCTTTTCAAGAACATTGATGCAGCCGGATATTATGTTTACCTGTATGATTGTGATAGGAATTGTTGGCATCATTATGGATAAATTGTTATTGTATTTATTCCAAATTCTTACTCCATGGTCAGACGAAAAGAAAGGGTAACGGTTATGACTGAGTTGAACGAAGAAATTTTAAAAATAGAAAATTTAAATCATTATTTTCAGGTAAATGGAGAGGAATTTCAGGTTTTAAAAGATATTAATCTGACTGTCAATAAAGGGGAGTTTATTACAATTGTAGGCCACAGCGGATGTGGAAAAAGTACGTTGCTTAGAATCATAGCAGGCCTGCAAAAAAACTCTGAGGGAACAGTTATCAGGAATGGAAAGCCTTTGACGGAACCGGATTCAGATTGCGGAATGGTATTTCAGGAACACAGATTACTTCCATGGCTGAAAATTAAGGATAATGTTGGATTTGGACTGGAGGGAAAATCCAGAGCAGAAAAGGATAAGCTTGTAAAGGATTATATTAAATTGGTTCATCTGGACGGCTTTGAAAATGCATATCCGAAGCAATTGTCAGGAGGTATGGCACAAAGGGCGGCAATAGCCAGAGGACTGGTGACAAATCCGGATATCCTTTTACTGGATGAGCCGTTTGGAGCATTGGATGCGCTTACCAGAATTCAAATGCAAAAAGAAGTGCTGAACCTCTGGAATCAGAAAAAAATAACAATGATATTAGTTACACATGATATAGACGAAGCGATTTTTCTTGGACAAAGAGTGATCGTTATGAGTTCCAGACCCGGTGAAATTAAAGAAATTATAAAAATCGAATCGAATATGGCAAAAAAAAGAGGGTCTTTGGATGCGTCATATTATAAACGTAAAATTTATAAATATTTTTTTGAAGATTCAGAGGAAGAAATTGACTATGTAATTTAGAAAAAATTTGAAAAACTGAGAAAGGATTGGACAGGAGTATATATGGGTTTAAAAGATCAACTTTACGAAGAATTATTTTTAAAACTGAGAATTGAGATTGAAGGAATTAATGCAAGACCAAAGGATTTTGTTAATCTGGCACTGGGAACAGAATATATCGAGAGAGTACATATAGATCCTGAGAAACTGACGGTTCTTAAGCCCGGAACATTATTGCCTTCGGGATTCAGAACACCTCATGGTCTGCATATTGGATTTCCATGGAATCCAAAATCAGCTTTTGGGATAGCTTATCACGATGGAGAACATTTTTTACAGGAAAATGGAAAAGATGTATTTCCGATTCATTTTGATAAGAGACCAAAATATTATTCGGAAGACACAACAGATGGTGTACCAATGCGTTGGATTTCGAACTATGATGTGCCAAGCAAGACTGTAAGAGTTACTTATAGTAATCAGTGTGCTTTGCAGGACAAAGGTCTTGATTGTAAGTTTTGCCATGGACAGGCAGCACACAATCCTAATAATGTACAGGACCAGCTCAAAAATCCTCGACAGATTGGAGAAACTTATGCGAAAGCAATCGAATTGGATGGGGCTGCTCACTTTCAGCTTACAGGAGGATTTTTGCCGGAACGCCGGGAAGTGGAATATTATCTTGATATTGCAGAAGCACTTGCAGATTATACGGGACTTGAAGATTTCAATGCAAATGCATGCGTTGGAGCTCCTGCAGATCTTACTGTTTTGGAACGATATAAAGAAGCTGGCTTTAAGAGTATTGCGTCAAATCTTGAAATCTGGGATGAAGGAATTTTTAAAGCGATTTGTCCGGGAAAATATCTTGAAGTACCGGGTGGATGGAAGCATTGGGTAGAAGCATTGGAGTACGGTGCACAAGTATTTGGGTTCGGAGAAGTAGGGTCAAACTTTGTAGGAGGTTTGGAACCGAAAGATTCCCTGTTAGAAGGTGTCCAGTACTTAGCCGAGAAAGGTGTGGTAGCAGGCGTCAGCATCTTTCATGCAGTTCCTGGTTCCGGACTGGATGGACACAGATGCCCGGAACCGGATTGGTATTTTGGCGTTGGAAAAGAAATTTACAAGATTCATAAGAAACATGGTTTTTCATTTAGACAGCTTTCGCAGGTAAAACCTGGAAACAGTATGCTTGAACACGATATATTCAGAATTGAAGAAGGAATACCGTTTGATTAAGGTGGAGAGTACATGAGCAGCAGAGAAAATAAATATAGTAAGATTGCAATTGTAAGTGCAATGGAGGTCGAGCTGGAATATGCAGACAGATTTCTGACAGGAAGAGAAGGATGGGTAAAACTGACGGAGAACAGCTATCAATATTTGAATGGTACGACAGTTTATACAAGGGTAGTGGGTGCAGGAAAGGTAAATTCTGCTTTTCAGACCTCTGATGTGATAAATGAGTATCATCCTGATTTGGTGGTAAATGTAGGATATGCCGGAGGATTAGCGAAAGGTGCCAGGAAAGGAGATGTTGCAATTGGAACAGATTATGTTCAGGTTGATTTTTATCCATTCATTGGACAGAGACCTCCAGAGGCAGAGACACCACAATTTTTAATCGATGCATTGCAAAAAGAAGCAAAGGAACTTGAGATTCCTGTCTTTACAGGAAAAATTGCAACGGGTGATTTTTTCCTGCATAGTGCAGAAGAAAAAAAGAGGATTATTTCAGAATTTGAACCAATTGCATTTGATATGGAATCGGCGGCGATTGCACAGGTTGCTGCATATAAAAATGTTGATTTTGCAGTATTGCGTACCTTTTCTGATTTGGCAGATGACGATGCACTGGATTCTATTACGGATACCAGCATTCAGCAAGAAAACATAAAAATATCTATTGAACAAAGACCAATTGTGCTGCTTTTGTCTACTCTGGAAAAACTTGTTTTTTGAGAGTTCGAGAGGAAAAAGTATGTGGAAGCATTTGTTCAAAAAATATTGGTTTTCAATCATTGCAGCACCCATTTTTATGTGCGGTGAGGTTGTGGTAGATTTGCTGCAGCCAAGATTCATGTCAATCATTATAGATGAAGGCGTTTTAGGCGTATCAAATCATTACATAGGAAATCTCCATTTGGTTATTGTAACTGGGATGCAGATGATAGGATTAGTATTATGTGGTGTGATCAGTGCTATTATTTCAGGAATTTTTGCACATTCCTGCGGTCAGAAATTTGGAAATGATATTCGAAAAATGGCTTTTCATAAGGTGATGTCATTATCCTTTGCACAGATTGAAAAAATTGGAACGAGTTCGATCGTCACCAGGATAATCAATGATATTTCACAGATCCAGCAGCTTGTCAGAATGAGTATCAGTGCATTTGTCAGAACCCTTCTGTTATTTGCCGGGGGTATTGGATTTATGTTGACACTTGATTTTCATTTTGGTCTGGTAGTACTGGCGGTTTTACCATTAATTGCGATATGTATTACTGTTTTTATGAGAAAGACGAACGAGGTCTTTTTAGAATTACAGAAGAAAATAGATGTTGTAAATAATATTGTTCAGGAAAATGTATCAGGCTCCCGAGTGGTAAAAGCTTATGTGAAAGAAGAATATGAAAAAGAACGTTTTGGAAGAGCAAATGAGGATTTAGTAGAAACACAGTTAAGAGCATTGTTATTCATCGCACGAATGACACCGATTATGAATATCGTATTGAATATAGCTGTTGTTTTTATTATAAAAATTGGTGCGATACAGGTGGAAGCCGGGGGTGTTACGCCTGGAAATGTTATGGCCGCAATTACATATATTACGCAGATATTAAATGCTGTCATGGGGATTTCTATGATTTTCCAAACCGTATCGAGAGGAATTGCCTGCTCCAGACGCGTGCAGGCAATTCTGGACTGTGAGCCGGATATTCGAGATGGCACTTGCACACAAAAGTCCACGGTTTATGGAAAAATTGAATTTCAAAATGTATCGTTTTCCTATCCTGATATGAAAGAGGAAAGAGTGATTCGAAATTTCAATTTTACAATAAATTCCGGAGAAACCATAGGAATTCTTGGTTCAACCGGAGCCGGGAAAAGCAGCCTGATTCAACTGATTCCAAGGTTTTTTGACACAACGGAAGGAAAAATACTCATTGATGATATTAATGTAAAGGAATATTCTCTGAGAGACTTGCGGGACAAGATTTCTTTTGTGTTTCAGCATAGTGAAATTTTTAGCGATACCATAGAAAATAATATTTTATGGGGAAATAAACAAGCTTCTGCGAAAGAAGTGGAAAAGGCGGCTGAAATTGCACAGGCAAAAGAATTTATTTTAGCAAAAGAAAAAGGGTTTCAAACTGAGGTAAGCCAGCAGGGAAACAGTTTATCCGGTGGACAAAAGCAGAGAGTAGCCATTAGTCGGGCTGTTCTGAAAAAATCTGAAATATTGATATTCGATGACAGCACCAGTGCACTGGATTTAAAGACCGAGGCAGACTTATATGAAAGTCTTCAACGCGAATGTCCGAATAGCACTAAGATTATTATTGCTCAACGTATTGCATCAGTAAGAAATGCAGATCGAATCATTGTTCTGGAAGAAGGACAACTGAATGCTGTTGGAACTCATGAGGAATTATTAAGAAGTAGTGAAATATATCAAGATATTTATAATTCCCAGTTGAAAATTGGAGGAACTGTGCATGGCAGACCATAATAGATTAGCGGGCAAAGGGCGACTTATCTTTGAAAAAACGGAGAAACCAAAGAAAATAAAGGAAACACTTTTGCGGTTGGAAAAGTATTTTGCTGATGAATGGAGGCTGCTCATAAAGCTTTTCGTAATTGTATTGATGATTGTTATCTGTGCTGTCTATGTCCCTAAATTGCAGAGTCAGGTAATTGATCATATAACAAATGGAGAATTTGGAAAGGTTTCAGGAGGACTTGCGACTATGGCTCTTGTATATGTAGTGCAGTGTATCTGTACCTGGATGCAGGGGTGTATGGGAGCAAAGCTGAGCCAGAATATTGTCAAACAAATGCGAAAAGATTTATTTGATAATATGGTTTGTCTGCCAATCTGTTATCTTGATAAGCATTCACATGGAGATCTGATGAGCCGTATGACAAATGATATTGAAAATATATCGAATACTGTTTCACAATCGGTTAGTTCTATGTTTTCTGGCATATTTACCATTATTGGTACTGTTTGTATGATGTTTTATTTATGTCCAAAACTGGCAGCACTTTCCTGTATAACAGTTATTATGACTGTTACTGCAACAAAGTTTCTGTCGGGGATTATGCGGAACTTTTTTCAGAAACGGCAGGAACTGCTGGGAAGTCTAAATGGTAAAGCGGAGGAAATGATAAATGGATACAAAACAGTTATTGCCTATAATGGACAGGAGAAAATTGAGGAAGAATTTATTCGGATTACAGATGATTTGACAAAGGTAGGAATTTATGCGGAAATCATAAGCGGAGCTATGGGGCCGGTTATGAATGCAATTAATAATTGCAGCTTTGTGATCATTGCAGCGTTCGGCGGTTATTTTGCCTTAAAAGGTGATATTTCAATTGGAATTATTTCTGCATTCATTGTATATGCAAAGCAATTTGGAAGACCGATCAGCGAACTGGCGCAGGTGTATGGACAGATACAGACCGCAATCGCAGGTGCTGAAAGAGTATTTGAAATTATTGATGAAAAGGCAGAGGACAAAAGTGGCTCGACGAATATGGATAAGAGCAGAGGAATACTGAACTTTGAACATATCAATTTTTCATATAATCAGGGAAAACAGGTGCTAACAGATTTTTCCATGCAGGTTAACGAAGGCGAGAAAATTGCACTGGTAGGTGCGACAGGGAGTGGAAAAACTACAGTGGTCAATCTTTTGATGCGTTTTTATGAGGTTGACAGTGGAGAGATATTGATTGATGGAGTCAATATCAAAGATATTAGCTGTGATGAACTGCGAAGAAATATTGCAATTGTTCTGCAGGATACGGTGTTCTTTGAAGATACGATACAGAATAATCTGAAATATTCCAGAGAAAACGCATCAGATGCGGAGATGATAGAAGCAACAAAGCTGAGTCATTGCCATAACATGATAAAGCAACTCCCATCGGGATACCAGACTTATCTGAAAGGAAAGGGAGATAATCTTTCGCAGGGACAAAAACAGCTTTTAGCGATTGCAAGGGCGTTTTTGGCACAGCCTAAGATTTTGATACTTGATGAAGCTACTTCTAATATTGACACTCGCACAGAAAAAAGAATACAGGATGCAATGACACAATTAATGAAAAACCGAACAAGTTTAATTATTGCACACAGATTATCAACAATACAGGATGCGGATTGTATCATTGTCATGGATCAGGGAAGGATTATCGAGAAAGGAAAACATGATGAACTGATTCAAAAGCATGGAAAGTATTATGAACTTTATATGACGCAATTTGCGGGAATAAGTATTTGATAAAAATCGAAAACATTCTAAAACAAACAATTGATGAACAAAACAACAATGTGCAACGTTTTCATAAAAAGCCAAAAAACATCTATATTTTACCCAAAAACAGCTGTTAAAAGAGAAAAACAGCTGTTTTTTTGCACTTTTTTCAGATAAGTGTGACACCGTTTTCAGGATTCCTGATTGATAATAGACATCAAAGTCTACTATAATCCAATCCAACAGGAGGAGACAACATGAAAGATAAAGTGATCATTAATGTAGAACATTTAAACAAACGTTTTCTTGTAGATAATCAGCCGGTAGAAGTATTAAGAGACATTAATCTTCAGATTAAAGCGGGTGAATTCGTTACCATTGTAGGACATAGCGGATGTGGAAAAAGCACATTATTAAAGATTATCTGTGGCCTGGTGGACTATGAAGATGGACTTGTAGAGAGAAATGGTCATAAAGTGACAAAGCCTGGACCGCAATGTGGAATGGTGTTTCAGGATCACAGACTGCTTCCATGGCTTAAGATTAAGGAAAATGTAGGCTTCGGTCTGAAAAAGCTTCCCAAAGAGGAGCGGGAGAAAAAGGTTCAGCAGCATCTGGAAATGGTCGGATTAGCAGGATTTGAGAACAGTTATCCGGCACAACTGTCAGGAGGCATGTCACAGAGGGCAGCGATTGCACGAGGTCTGGTAAACAGTCCAACGATACTTTTGCTGGATGAACCCTTTGGTGCATTGGATGCGCTGACAAGAATTCAGATGCAGAAAGAAATCATCCGTATTCAAAAGCAGGAGGGAACGACCATGGTCATGGTCACTCATGATATTGATGAGGCAATTTATCTGGCAGATCGCATTGTAGTTATGTCTGCAAGGCCGGGAGAAATTCAGGATATTATCACAGTGAATAAGGCAGATTCCAGACGACGAAACAGTGCCGGATTTAACGCGTATAAGAAAAAAATATACGATTATTTCTTTGCAGGTACAGACGACGAACATGAGATTGAATACAACATTTAGGAGGAAGAAAAGATGGGCAAAAACAGTACATGGCAGGCAGCAGTGAAGGGATTGATCATTCCGGTTATTGTTGTCATCGCATGGATCATAGTGACGGCGCGAGGCAGCATTCCCATTGGTATTTTGCCGAAGCTTCCTATGGTAGGAGATGCTTTTAAAGAACTGATAGAGACCGGACAACTCAAGGAAGATTTGTTCCTCAGTTTTTCAAGGGTATTGAAAGGATATCTGGTGGCGGCGGTGATTGGAATTGTGCTGGGATCGCTGGCCGGAATGTTTCTGACAGTTCGCCAGCTGATTGTTCCGGTAATAACGGTCATACGGCAGATACCGATCATTGCCTGGATACCGCTGATTATTCTGTGGGCGGGTATTGGTGAGTTATCAAAAGTTATTATCATTGCACTTGCGGCATTTTTCCCGATTCTGGTAAATACGGAAAACGGTATCGCGAGCACGCCGGAGGGATTTGTGGAAGTGGCACATTTGTATAATCTGAATCCATGGGAGACATTTGTGAATGTTTATCTCCCACATGCGATTCCGAGTATGCTGGTAGGATTGAAGTTGGGTCTCAGTACTTCCTGGATGGCCGTGGTAGCAGCAGAGATGATCGCATCCAGTTCCGGTATCGGATACCGGCTGACTTATGCGAGAAGCATGATGGAAGCGAATATTGTCATTGCATGCATGATTATCATTGGGCTTGTGGGAGTTGCCATGGACAAGCTGATCGGCTGGGTATTTGGATTGCTCACTCCGTGGCAGAAAGCAATTAAAAAATCATAAGGAGATGAAGACATGAGTAAAAAAACGATATTTACAGGAACGACAGGACGCACGCTGGCTGAGACAAGATATCGATATCACACGATTGATAACAATCCAAAAGGAGCACCGAATGTTATTTATATTCTTCTGGACGATATGGGATTCGCACAGCTTGGATGTTATGGGTCTTCCATTGAGACACCCAATATTGACCGGCTTGCTGCGGAAGGGCTTCGCTACAACAATTTCCATACAACAGCGGTATGCTCCGCAACAAGAACTTCTCTTCTGACAGGGGCAAATCACCATGCTGCCGGCTGTGCCAATCTGATTGAGATGCGTACAGGAGCGCCAAATAACCAGAACGGCAATCTGAAGCCGGAATATGCAACGATTGCTGAGATTCTGAAAGAGTATGGTTATGCAACATTTTGCACAGGAAAATGGCATCTCAGTGCTGACCAGCATACGCCGGGACCGGTAACGGGCTGGCCGCTCCAGAAGGGATTTGACCGGTATTATGGCTTCCTGCAGGGAGAGAATGACCAGTATCATCCGCATCTGATCCGTGACAATACGGCCGCCAAACAGCCGAAAACAGCAGAGGAAGGCTATCTGTTCTCCGAAGACATTGTGGATAATGCCATTGATTATCTGTTTGAGCATCAGATTAATTTTCCTGAGCAGCCGTTTTTCTTGTATCTTCCTTTTGGAGCTATGCACACACCGCACCATGCACCGAAAGAATATATTGATCATTATAAAGGAAAGTTTGATGCAGGATGGGATGTGATCCGGCAGCAGTGGTTTGAAAATCAGAAGCGTATCGGAATTATCCCACAGGATGCCGAGCTGACAGAAAAGAATCCTTATGTGCGTGACTGGGCAGATTTAAATGAGAAAGAAAAGGCTGTTTATGCACGGGAGATGGAAGCGTTTGCAGGCATGCTGACGCACACAGATGCTCAGATCGGAAGAGTACTTGATTATCTGGAGAAAAGTGGTGTGCTGGATGATACGATTATCGTTTTCTTATCGGACAACGGAGCCAGTGCGGAAGGTGGTATTGATGGACGTTTCAATGCCATGCGTGGTCAGGATATCACAGTAAGAAGCGAGGGAGAAATCGATTTCGCCTACGAGCATCTTGATGAGATTGGAACAGAATTGTCTTTTAATCATTATCCGACAGGATGGGCAAACTGCGGCAATACTCCATTTCAGTGGTATAAAATCTGGGCACATGAAGGCGGCATCAAAGACCCATTGATCATCCGTTATCCAAAGGCGATTCAGGAACCTGGAGGTGTACGCAGTCAGTATCATCATGTCAGCGATATTACGCCAACGATTCTGGATATCATCGGAGTGGACAAACCGGAGTTTATCAAAGGCGTACATCAGGAGCCGTTTCACGGAATCAGTTTTCAATATACATTTAACCATGCGGATGCTCCTACAGAAAAATATATTCAATATTATGAAGTACATGGAAATCGCGGCATCTACAAGGATGGATGGAAAGCAGTCGTGAATCATTGCTTTACAGAAGAGTATGAAAACGATGAATGGGAGCTGTACCATGTGGAGACAGATTATTCCGAAAAGTATAACGTGGCAGAGCAGTATCCGGAAAAACTGCAGGAGCTGAAAGAAGACTTTATGCATGAGGCGGGAAAATATGGTGTGTTCCCGATGCTTCGCTTCCCGATGCACGGCAAACCGGAAAATTTAGGCAGACAGTATGGAGAGCGGATGGAATTTCCGGAGAAAGTCCTGGAATTTCGCCATATCATCAAGCCGGTAAATCTGGTAGCTGCGAGAAATGTGATTGCGCAGTCAGTCAGCCATGTTCTGACAGCAGAAATTCACCGTGATTCTGAACTGGAGGACGGTGTGGTTTACAGCAACGGACAGCGTTTTGGAGGGATTTCTTTCTATATTAAAGATAATAAGCTGAAATATTACTATAACGCCAATACGGCGGATGGTTATCTGGCAGAATCACAGATTGAGATCCCTGTGGGGGATGTGTCTGTCGGATACAGCTTTATCCGAGGTATCAAGTCCGCGCATGTAACCTTGTATATCAATCATGTACCCGTGGGAGAGGCAGAGATTGAACGGCTTGCCTATATGGTAGGATTTTCTTCTTCCATCGGTGATAATAAATATTCTCCGGTATCTCCGGAGTATGAAGTTCCGTTTGCATTTCAGGGCAGAATTGAATATCTGAAGATACATCAGTTTGCTGCGAGTGCAGATCCAAGAGAAGAACTGGCAAAATTATTGTCAGTTGAATAACAACATATAGAAACAGGAGGAATTAGAAAATGAGAAATTGGAAAAAAGTAACAGCAGCAGTACTGGCAGGTTTGATGGTGATGGGAATGACAGCCTGCGGCTCTGAAGGAGAAAAAGAAAGCAGTACACAGGAAGCACAGAAAACAGAAAGTACAGATACAACAGAAGAAAAAACAACAGATTCTTCGGAGTATAAAACTCTTCGCATTGGATGCGGTGACGCGGTGAATCATAATCTGATTGATTTGGCAGGTGTTGCACAGTCCAAAGGATACCTGGAGGAAGAATTAAATGAGGTAGGCTGGACCTACGAGGCTACAGGATTTGCCGGACAGGGACCGGAGATTAATGCCGCTTTGATGAGCAATTCTCTGGATGCCGCAACTTACGGAGATTTTCCTACATTAACAGGAACTGGATCCGGAGCAGACTTTTCTGCGGTAGCGGTACTGGATCCTTCCCTTACTTATGGTATTTTTGTGGCTGACGATGCCATTCAGAAACCGGAAGATCTGGAAGGAAAGAAGATTGTCGTTCAGCAGGGAACAGCACTGTACTATTTCTGGGAGCAGTTTGTAAAAGAAACAGGTATTGATGCAGATTCCATTGAAGTGATCAATTCTAATGTAAGTGATGCAGTTTCTTTACTTCAGACGGGTGACGCAGATGCGTTCGTATCAGCAGGATATTCTTTGGGGTACTATGAAAAGCAGGGACTGGGACATCGTCTGGAAGG
>JAUNPJ010000141.1 GCA_030536755.1 Eubacteriales bacterium
TCATGGCTCAAACTTCAACTATAAATGAAAGGTACCCGCTATTTGACGTTTACGTTTTATCCCCTCCGTGTATGCCGCCTTCTATCTTTGTCTCTGGAATAAATTCCAGTTTCAGCCGCATTCCCATTCCTTTTGCCAGTCTTTTAAGCATCTCAAGGCTTGGATTTCTTGTCCCGTTCTCGATCCGGCTAATATCGCCCTGTGTGATTCCTGTTCGCTCGGAAAGCTCCTTCTGTGTAAGATTCAGCTCTTTCCTTGCATCAATCATAGCCTGGATAATGTCAAACTCCGGTTCCAGCGCATCATATTCTGCTTTGACAGCCGGATCTGCAAGCATTTCTTTTTTAAACTCTTCATATCTGCTCATACTCCAAATCTCCTTTCATAATCTGCCCGATATTTCTTTGCCAGGGCAATCTCTTTCGGCGGTGTCTTCTGCGTTTTCTTAACAAAACCATTTGTAAGGATTATTTTTCTCCCAATACAGAAAAAATATAACACTCTTGAAATTCAATAACAACTGCCTTTTCAATTGGATGAATCACCCCGAGCCTCACAAACACCTGATATAAGTAGCTTGCCCCAAACACGCCCAGTTTCTTCGGACCTGTTGCCTTCTCTCCCAGTTCCAGTGCCTTCTGAAAAGCAATATCCACTGTGGCTCTTGTGATACTCTTCTCTTTTCGGGAGAAAAACAGTTCGCCGCCCTTCACCTTATATGTAAAGTTCAGTCCCTTGCTCGTCTTGAACGGATAACCTTGGAATGCCACAATCGCTTTCCATAGGTTTTCTGCAGTTGGTTCTACTGCCAATTTTGCTGCCGCTTTCTTCCGCTCCCGATACAATTTCATCCTGTCAGCGCCAACGCTGCTCTCTTTCATTTTGTAAATGATTTTTGTATATGGCAGATAGGAATGCACGGATGCCCGGGAAAGATGCATCACGGACATAATCTCATCCACCGTCTTTCCGTTCTTCCAGAATCTTAAGACTTCATCCGCTGTGGCAGATTGATATATTTTTTGCCCCTGTGTCTCCCCGGCTTTACTTATCCCGGTTCTGCTCATCTCCCCAACTTTACGCATTTCTCCAGCTGTAATGAGCAGTTTTCTCACCTTCAGCTGATTTAAACCACAGTCCAGTTCATCCACAATTGCCTGGAGAGATGGATGCTTTCCATGTTCATCCAATCCCTCATAAGCATTTACTACAGCTTCCAAAAGTTCTTCTGTCACTGTCCCCGGATTATAATCCGGTTTCTTCTTTTGCTTACCGGCATGCCATGTTCTCTTGTCCTTGTGTTTATACACTTTATCCTCCATACTTTACATTGTTAAATCGTAACAATCTATATAAGCGGCATCAAGGAAAGACCGATTTCCACATTTCCCGTGTATCCATCGGTTTTTCCAGTCTCTCTGTGTTACTAATAACAGTACATTGTAGCAATGTACACTAATGCGACCTCGATGCCCATTATGCCTGTTTTATTTCTACTTCTCTTCTGGGAGGGTTTACTCTGCGGAATTTCCGTGCTTTTTCCGGAGTAGTCGGTGGGCAATCCTCATCAAATGTGATTGGCATACTTCTAGCTTTTTCAAGCTGTTTACGTTCTTCTTCCGTAAATGCAAGCTCTTTGAGCTGCTCAATTGTAAACTTCTCAACATTTACCATAATATACACCCCTTTCAAACTCAGTTGCGAGTCTTGCGGAAATCAGTCTGGTAACATCAATCCTCTGCCCATCTTTTTCAATTTTGACCCTATCCGTATAGACCACAAATAGGATATCACTTATATCATCTCCCTATATAGTCAAGTCTTTTTTCCTTATTTTTCAAGGAATTTTTAGTTCC
>JAUNPJ010000090.1 GCA_030536755.1 Eubacteriales bacterium
CGCCGGAACCAACGGATACACCAGTTCCAACGCCGGAACCAACAAATACTCCAACACCAGTTCAGACTTTGGGTAAGACAACAGTTTCCAAAGTATCTTCAACAGGGTACAACAAATTGAAAATAAGCTGGAGTGCAGCGGAACATGCAGACGGATATAACGTATATCGTGCAGCATCCGCCAAGGGAAGCTACAAACTGATGAAAACGATTGGAAGCGGAACCACTCTTTCCTATACAGATGGAAATCTGATAACGGGAAAAACATACTACTATAAGATTCGTCCTTTCCAGATGATTGATGGAACTAGAAAGTATGGCACATATTCTTCTTACAAGAGTGGAAAACCGGTTCCTGCAGTGCCATCCCTGACCGTGAAAGCAGGCAATCAGCAGGTGGCTTTAAAATGGAAGAAAGTAGCAGGAGCATCTGGATATCAAGTATATCGTGCGAACAGTAAGAGTGGAAAGTATACTCTCGCTGCCACAATTAAGAAAGGCAGTAGCGTATCTTATACCAATAAGAATTTGAAAGCAGGAAAAACTTATTATTATAAGGTGCGTGCATATAGAACAGTGAATAACAAAAAAGTATATGGTTCTTATTCTGCAGTAAAAGCAGCAAAGGCAGGGGGTGTAAAAAAATAAGATAAAAAAGGAGAACATAGGACAAAAAGAAAGTTTAAAGGAGGAAATGACATGAAGAAAACAAATCATGCAGGAAAGAAAATCCTGAGTCTGCTTTTGGCGTTGACGTTACTTTTGGGAACGATTCCGGCAGCGGCAATGGAAGTAAAAGCAGAAAATAATCAGGATGTCATTGTTTTGGAGGATGCAGAAGATTCCATCGTTGTTGAGGAAACCGTTGAACAGGATGAAAACCCGGAGCCGGAAGAACTGGTTGGAGAACCGGAAAATGATAATATTCAGAATTATCTGAATACAATTGATGAGAATATCAAGCATGGACTTTTGTATTTGAATAGCCTACCATGCAATGCGTATGGATATGAGTGGACAATTTTTACGATCTTACGTTGTGGCGGCACGATTTCCGAAGAAAACAAAACGGCTTATCTAAATAGTTTGAAAGACGATCTGGATGCGGATGGACAATTAAGCAGCAATGATCAGGGACAACCTACAGATTACGCCCGTGTGATACTGACACTTGGCATGCTGGGGGAAAACCCATCTGATTTCCAGGGATATAACCTGGTAGAAACACTTTATAACTGGAATAAGCTGGATAATCTGACAATCAATCAAATCTGTTGGACGCTGCTTGCGCTTGACAGCAAACAGTATGGTATTCCGAAAGATGCCAAATGGAGTAGAGAAACGCTGATCAATCTGCTTGTAAGGAAACAGAATGAAGATGGCGGATTTGCCAGCTGGGGATCAACCAGCGATGTTGATATGACAGCTATGGTACTCCAGGCATTGGTGCCGTATAAGGATGCTTCTCGTGCAGAGGTGCAGCCTGTTTTTGAAGGTGGAATCAGTTACCTTCAAAAACAGATCAATGAGGATGCCGGCTTTGAGAGTTGGGGAAATGAAAATTCCTGTTCTACAGCGCAGGTGCTGATTCTTTTGTCAATGCTCGGTATGGATCCGGTAGGCAGCGATGGATTTGTAAAAGATCCAAAGAACATGATTACAAATCTGGAAGGATATCGAGATGAGACAGACGGTGGTTTCTTCTGGCAAAAGGGTAGTCCATATAGTAAGGATGGTTCCACTTATCAAGTGGTATTGGCACTTGAGTCATGCCGACGTTTTGCAAATAAGCAGAACTCTATTTATGATCTAACGGATGTTGTTTCGTCTGCTACAAATCAGGAAAAAGTAGAAGCATTGAAAGAAGCATATGATAAGGAGTATGGTGCATTACGTCCTAAGTGCGGAACAGACAGTAATATTGCTGAATTTGTTCTACAGAAAATACAAGGCTACACAGATATAAATTCAGATGGTGTAACAATAAGTCTGAAAACAACAAATAATTCTAATTATATCCTAGAAGATGGAACCATTCAATATAAAAAAGATGCTTTGGATTTATATGGAAACAATACAACAAATGTTTCCTGCACATTTTTATTTAGTTGTGGAGATGCACAGGTAGAAACAAATGTCAGAACAGTATCGATTGGATGGGATTATGATTATTTTAACAATAAAATTGAAGAAGAAGCAAATCAACTGACCGTAGAGAGTATTCAGTCAGAAAACAATAACCTTAATTTATCCCAAGTGGATAGTGATTTTCAGTTAAAGCAGTGTATGGGAACTTCTCTGCGTCAGGTGTGGTCTGTGATTGACTGGTCTTCTTCTAATGAAAATGTGATTTCTTTTGAGGATACAGAATATGGAAGTAAGCTGAATCCTAAGAAAGCAGTTGTTCATCCGCAGCAAGAGGATACGGAAGTAATTCTGACAGCAATCTTTAAAGCAAATGAAAATGTTTTGAATTCTTACCTTGAAAAAGTAGATGATTTTGCAACCGTTAAAAAAGAATTTAAGGTAACGGTGAAGGGCAGTGGTGTGGTCGAGCCTGCAGAAGACGAATTATTGTCAATTTTGAATCAATACTATACAGATGATCTATTGAAAACATTTGGAACAGATGATCCGGTGGATTTTAAGAATTGTCAGAATGATATTCAGCTTCCACGTTATACAAAAATCAAAGATAAAGATAATAAGTATGTATTTCAAAATAAGGAAATTTCAGTTACCTCTGATAATACAGATGTAATTCAGATTAATGGATACAGAGCAAATGTTGATATTTTTCAGAATAGTTCTGTGACGGTAAATCTTATTGTCAGTTTTACAAGAGGCGGAGTGACGGTATGTAAAAAGATTCCGATTCAGGTTGGCGTTATCACTCCTGAGATGCTAGATGCAGAACTGGAAATGATGGAAAAGGCAAAACAGTATTATTTTGATGGAATCAATGACAAACAGTATACGGATAAAGACAGTGTCACGGGAAACCTTCATGCTTTCCAGGAGATGATTTTGGACGAAAGCAGTAATCCAGTATGGGTATACAGAGCTGATGGCAAAACAGGTGAGGGAATTGTTCCCGACAGTTTCTTTACAAATTCCAGTGAGATGGAGGTTGCAGGATATAACAAGTTTAAATCTTCTAATCCTTCAGTAGTTCGTCATGAGAATCTTGTGGTCACAAGACAGGAGACGGATACAATTGTAACGATTTCTTCATTACTCAGCAGTGAAAAATATGGAAAATTCGCAGAAAATCATAAAGATAATGAAAAGCTTCAGAAACTGTATAAACAGCCGGTTGAAATATCTGTTACAGTAAAAGGTACAACATTAAGTCCGAAAGATGCATTAGAGGAAAAAATTAAGAAGCTTCGTAATAAGGCAAACGCCATTGTTGAAGGAGACGAACCTGGTCAGTATGCAGAAGGAACCCAACAGGAGCTTTTAAAGGCTATTGCAGATGCGCAGGAGGTTTATGATAATCCGGATTCAACAGAAGAGGTTTATAATCGAGCTGTGTTGGCGTTGGAATCAGCAGAACAGCTTGCAGACAGTAAGCAAAATGTGGCATCAGCGGAAATCACAATTGCTGCTGTAATTGATACGACAGATAAAAAACCAGATTTGATTTTGAATCCGTCAGTTCGTGCAGATGAGGCAGAAAAGGCCGGATATACAAAACCGGAAGAGTTAAAAAATAAAGTAACCGTTTTGGATGCACTTGTTGTTCTTCACAAAGAAATGTTCGGAGAGGAAGATTTTGGAAAAAATCCAACTAATTATTTGCAAGTTGAAGAAAGCGGATGGATTAAAACTTTATTTGGCGTAAAAACTACAGATATTGGATTTTATGTAAATCATGAAGCACCGTCACTGACATGTAACCAATGTGAATTGAAAAATCAGGATACGGTATGTGCTTTTCTTTATGGAGATACGACAAAGTATTCGGATCGGTATCTGTTTATAGAGAAAGAACAGGATCAGATTGAAGCTGGAGATAATCTTTCTCTTACAGTAAAGAGTGCCGGTTATATGACGACTCAGGCGGAATCTGGATGTGAAGTGACGTTAAAAGATCCGGATGGAAATCAAGAAAAAGCGATCACAGATGAGAATGGAGCGGTACTGTTTCAGGTTCAAAAAGCAGGAATTTATACGGCGGAAATTACAAATAATCCGTTTACATATTCTGTTACATCGGGTCCGATAAAAATTCAGGTAGAGAAGAAAAATGAGGATCCGCCTGTGGGACCATCAGGACCTTCTGGACCATCAACCCCTGTATTATCCGCAGAGAACACACTTTCCGCTCTTTCCATCAGCCAGGGAACTCTGACCCCTGCATTTGATAAAAATATTACTTCTTATTCAGCACAGGTGGAGTCTTCTGTGGAATCAATAACTGTTACACCGGTGTGTGCAGATGCGAAAGCTTCTGTTAAGGTGAATGGAAAAGTAACAGCATCCGGTCAGGATTCTGAAACGATTGCACTGAAAGAGGGAGAAAATCAGATTTCTGTTGTTGTAACTGCGGAGAATGGTACAGAAAAAACATACACGATTACCGTAACCAGAGCCAAAGCTTTATCTGCCAATGCAGAACTCGAACAGCTTACAATCAGTGCGGGAACATTATCGCCGGCATTTTCAGCTGATACAAAGAATTACACAGCAGTTGTGGAAAATGCAGCAGACAGCCTTGCAGTGAATGCAAAGGCAGAAGACGGCGCAACAGTAACAGTTAATGGAAAAGCTACATCTGAGAAAGTGGCTCTGAAAGTTGGCTACAATACCATCAAGATTCAGGTAACTGCAGAGGACGGAAAGACAACCGATACTTATACCATCAAAGTAACAAGAGTGGTACCGAAGAATTATAAGATTACAATCAGCGGTAAAAAATATCAGGTGACAAATGCACGGAGTACAAAGGGAACCGTTGCGATTACGGGACTTTCTGACAAAAAGGCAGAGACACTGTCTGTTCCGAATACCGTAAAGATTTATGGAATTACATATAAAGTAACTTCTGTAGGCAAGAATGCATTCAGAGAGCTGTCAAAACTGAAAACAGTGAAGGTTGGCGACAATGTAACGACAATCGGTTATGGTGCATTTTATAAATGCCCGGCTCTGAAATCTGTCACCTTAGGTAAGAACGTAAAGAGCATCGGAGCTCATGCGTTCTGCCGTGATGAGAAGCTTCGCACATTGACTTTGAATGGAACTGCTTTGACAAAGGTTGGAGAACATGTACTGTACAAAGCTGCAAACCTGACCATCAAAGCTCCGTCCAACAAAGTAAAAGCTTACAAAAAGCTTTTTACCAATAAAGGAACAAAGAATTTTGATGTAGTAAAAAAATAATATACAAACGCTTCACCAAACGCCTTCCGGCCTGGAGCCGGAGGGCTGTTTGGCTAAATATCTGTATCCAGATCAGTCCCTCATGCAAAAGGAATGGGAGCCTGATCTGAATGCAGGAAAACAGAAAGTATGAATCAGCAGAGGGAAGGATATAGCGCAGAGTGAGAAAAAGAGCAATCATCTTATCCGTTCTTCTGACAACAGGAATGACAGCTGTCCGTGTTCCTGTCCTGGCAGAAGAGACGGAATATGTGTTAGAACAAGTACAGCTTCTGGATGAGAACCTGGAATTTATCAAGGATACTGTGGAAGAAGCTTTGAAGCAAGAACAGGTGGATCTTCAGCAGCAGGTGTTTCAGGATTTTCTGATGGCATCAAATCTGTATGATTCCCTGGAAGAGAGCCAGAAGGCGCAGCTTGATGAAAAAACGGCAGAGGGCTTGATAACCGTCAGAGAGTGTATCGGGGAAACCATACGTACCAGCGAGGGAGTGACGGCCGGCAGCAAAGAGTGGTTTGTGAAGACCAACGTTTCGGAAGGGGATGAGGAGGAAGAAATTCTGGTGGCACTGCAGGAAAAATACCAGAGTAGTGCGTCCGTGCTGCAGTATTACAAAAAGATCAGCTATACCGATATCCGGACAGGTGCGGATTATCGGCAGAAGACGATGATCTCCCTGAGTTTTCCCGTGCCGGAAGGGTACGATGAGCTGAATAACCCAAAGATCTTCACCTGGTCGGAGGGGGAACTGATGGAACTTTCGCCTGAGAGGAAGGAGAATGTTTTTTATATAGAAAGAGCCAGGACCTTATCCAATGTAATCGTGGCAGAGATTCCGATCGCACTGACCGGGCTGGAACTCGATTCGGAGGCGGTGGTCAATGCAGGGCAGAAACTCACACTTAAAATAAAAACAATACCGGAAACGGTTACGGAAGACTATGAACTTATTTTTAAAAGCAGCAATACGAAGGTGGCGAAGGTCAGCACGAAAGGAATTGTCACGGGGGTAAAGAGCGGTACTGCCACGGTCACGGTATCAGTGAAGGGGAGTGACATCGAGGCTTCCTGCCGGGTGACGGTCGTACAGGGTGCCCACGCACTGAGTACCAGTGTGTCTCAGGTGCTCAAGGATGCCAGATCTTACATGCTGTCCATCAACCAGAGCCCAAGTATCGGCTCGGAGTGGTTCGTCCTTGGCTTTGCCAGAAGCGGCATGGATCTTGACAGCAGTTATTTCCAGACGTACTATAATCATTTTGCCAATTACCTCGAAGAAAAGAAAGGAATCTTGACGGATTCTGTGAAGTATACGGAATATTCCAAGGCGGCGATTGTCATGACGTCTATCGGTAAGGATGCCCGCAAGATTGCCGGTTATAACCTGTTCAAGCCGTTGGCGGACATGGATATGGTGACGGCACAGGGAACTAATGGTCCGATTTGGGCATTGATCGCATTGAATTGCTATCCAGATTATACAATTCCTGAAGTTTCCTCTGTGAGCAATCAGACAACACAGGAAAAACTGATTGCATATATTTTGGAGCAGGAAACTCCAAAAGGTGGCTGGAACATGACGGGAGGTTATCCGGATTCTGATATGACAGGCATGGCAATTCAGGCACTCGCACCTTTTTATCAGAAGGAAGGATACGAAGAAGTGACAGCTGCAATCGACCGTGCGCTGGAGGCCCTGAGTGGGATGCAGAATGCCACGGGAGGCTATTCGACTATGGGCGTGGAGACTTCCGAATCTTGTTCCCAGGTGGTCACAGCGCTGTGTGCCCTTGGGATCGACCCGGAAAAGGATGAACGGTTCGTCAAAGGAGGGAGCTGGACGATTGAGAACCTGCTGTCTTATTACGTGAACGGCAAGGGATTTATGCATGTGAAAGCAGGGGCGGAAAACAATGGCGGCGGTGCGGCCGGTGAGGTGAATGGAATGGCAACAGAGCAGGCGTATTATGCCTTGACTGCCTACCAGCGCCTCAAAAACGGTCAGACCAGCCTTTACGATATGTCTGATGTGAAGCTGGAAAAAGGGCAGAAGGGGGATGGAAAAGGGACGGGTGTCTCTGAACCCACACCGACTCCGTCTGCCAATACGACCCGGCCGGGCGGCAGCGGGACGAGCCTTGGAAGTGGCGGAAAGAGTCAGAGCGCCACTTCCGGTAAAACAGTCTCCTCGGGCAAGACCGCTGCATCGGCCGGGGGTTCCAGCAAAAAAAAATCCTCCAGTACGGCATCAAAGAAAACAAAGGACAGCAGTGAGGAAGACGGCTGGAACTTTGAGGCAGAGGACTATGAGGAAACGGCTGAAGGCTGGAATTTTGAAGTAGAAGAAGCAAGAGGGGCGGAAGAAACAATCGAAAAAAATGAAATGTCCAAAGAGTCAACAGGAAAGACGATCCCGCCCGCAGCGGCAGGAGCCCTTGGCGGAGCGGCAGGTGCTGGGCTTTTCGAAGGTCTGAGGGTATTGTATATACGAAGGAAGGGGAAAAAACGCGTATGAAAAAGAATGTGAGATGGGCAGCCATGCTTCTGGCAGCGACGCTGACACTGGGCAGCCTTGCCGGATGCGGGCAGGGCGGCAGTGAGATGCCCCAGGTGACGGAAGAGGTGGCAAAAGCCATGGAAGAGGAAACGAAGGAGAATGCCGAACCCCTGCAGGAAGAAAATGAGGTCCCTGAGGACGGTGTGATCAGTAAGGCACAGATGGATACGATCGCCGGAAAAGAAGAGACGTATCATTTTAACGGGATGACCGAAGACGGCATTTCCTACCAGTGGGATTATGACGGACAGAAGGTTCAGAACCCGGTGGAACAGAAACTGCTGGTTGAATGTACGGCCGACGGACTTGACGAGGTAAAAAAGGCAGCTGCGAATGCTCCGTATGCACTGAAGGTGACACTGCAGAAGATGGAGATGGCAGCACCGGCAGAACTGACGCTGACGTTGAAGGAAGCGTGGGATGCAGATAAGGTACTTTACTGCACTTATGAAGATGGAAAAGTATACAAGCTGGATGATGCAGAGATTGAATCCGAAGAAAAAAATTCAAAGATTTCTTTTACGGTCACAAAGGCAGGCGGGGATTTTTACCTTGTGGGGGGATCCACGAAGGGCGCATCCAAAGAGAGCAGTGATGCGGAAGAGAAAAAGACGGCAGGAGCGGAAGAGAAGAGCCAGAGTGGTGTATCCTCCCAGGCTGCACAGGATGAGGGAACAGGCGGAAACGATGCAGAGGACAGCACGCAGGCAGATGGGGGAAATGAGCAGGGAGCAGATGACCAGGATCCGGTTCACACCTGCACGATTTCCATCGAGTGCTCTACAATTCTGAATAACTGGGATGACCTGCGCCAGTCCAAGGCGGAGTTCGTGCCTTCGGACGGATGGATTCTCTACCCGTCCGAGGTGGAATATACAAAAGGGGAGACGGTTTTCGACGTCCTGAAACGTGTCTGTAATGATGCAGGAATTCATATGGCTTCCCGTTACACACCGATGTATGGTAGCTATTATATAGAAGGAATTAATCAGCTCTATGAGTTTGATTGCGGGCAGAATTCCGGATGGATGTACTGTGTCAACGGCTGGTTTCCGAATTATGGATGCTCCAGCTACACTGTGGAGGATGGCGACGTGATCGAATGGCGTTATACGTGCAACCTTGGCTCAGACGTGGGAGATACCTACATGGGAGGTGACGGATGATGGGAGATGCATTTTCCAGATGCCATCCACTCCTGAACTTTTTTTATTTCCTTGTAGTGATGGGATTTACGATGTTCATGCAGCATCCGGTATTCCTGGCACTCTCTTTTGTGGCGGCAGTCTCCTATGCCACCTGGCTGAACGGGTGGAGGAAGGTTCTGCGGATGAACCTTCTGTTCACGCTTCCCGGCCTTTTGATCACGGCACTGCTCAATCCGATGTTCAACCATTACGGCGTGACGCCGCTTCTCTACATCGAAAGCAGCGGAAACTGGGTGACGCTGGAGGCATTGGTCTATGGCATTGTGCTCGGCTGTGTGCTGTTTATCATCATCCTCTGGTTTTCCTGCTACAACCAGGTGATGACGAGCGATAAATTCATTTACCTGTTCGGGCGGATCATACCGGCGCTGTCTTTGATCCTTTCCATGGCACTGCGGTTTGTGCCCCATTTTATGAATCAGATGAAGATCATACGCAACGGCCAGAAATGTGTCGGCATGGATGTCAGCAATGGTTCCCTGACCAAAAAGATCCGCTATGGACTGAACATGGTTTCCATCCTGGTGACCTGGGCATTGGAAAATGCGATTGAGACGGCAGATTCCATGAAGAGCAGAGGGTATGGGCTGCGTGGAAGGACGGCATTTTCCATTTACCATTTTGATAAACGGGATCGAAAGATGGCGGCACTCATGCTGCTTTTGACAGGCGTAGTATTGTATGGATGCAGCTGCGGTGCTGCTTTTGCCCAGTACAATCCAAGGATTCTGCTGGCCGGTTTCGAGGTTATGGGGCGTACACCGGCAGAAAGCTGCAATGCAGGACTGGCACTGCTGACTTTTGCAAGCTTTGGCCTGTTCGCGTTTCTGCCTCTCCTTTTGGATGTGACGGAGGAGGCTGCCATGAAGCGCAGCCGCAGCCATACTGGAGGGGATATGGAGACGACTTACCGGGGAATCTACGAGGAACTTGACAGAGGAGGGCAGATGTTGTGAAGATCATTGAAATAAAAGATTTCAGTTTTTGCTATCCGGATACGGATCGGGATTCCCTGCGCCATGTGAACATGGAAATCGAAGAGGGAAGCTTCAACGTGCTCTGCGGAAAGAGTGGCTGTGGCAAGAGCACACTGCTGCGCCATTTCAAGAGTGCGCTCACTCCACACGGGGAGAAATCTGGCAATATCTGGTATCAGGGGATCCTGCTGGATGAGATTGACCAGAGACGGCAGAGCCAGGAGATCGGCTATGTGCTGCAGAATCCGGAAAACCAGATCGTCACAGATAAGGTGTGGCATGAGCTGGCGTTCGGCCTGGAAAGCCTTGGGTACGACAATGCGACCATACGCCTGCGGGTAGCCGAGATGGCCAGCTATTTCGGGATCCACCAGTGGTTTTACCGCAATGTATCGGAACTCTCAGGCGGGCAGAAGCAGCTTCTGAACCTGGCGTCTGTCATGGCGATGCACCCGAAGGTGCTGATCCTGGATGAACCGACCTCCCAGCTCGACCCGATTGCGGCCTCGGATTTCCTGGAGACAGTCAAGAAGATCAATCGGGATATCGGGACCACGGTGATCCTGACGGAACACCGGCTGCAGGATGTGATCCCCTGGGCGCATCAGGTGTTTGTCATGGACAGGGGAGAACTCATTGCAAAAGGAAAGCCCCGGGAGATTGGGGAGGAACTGAAGGCGCAGGAGCACGGCATGTTCCTGTCGATGCCGGTACCGATGCAGGTGTATGCGCAGGTAGACAGTGCCTTTCCCTGCCCGCTGACAGTCAGCGAGGGAAGAAGATGGATTACCCAGCTGATGGAGGCGGCTTCTGCCGTGCGGACAGAAATGCCGCAGGAAGAGAAGAAAGAAGAAAAAAAGAAAAAGTTCCAAAAGAAGAAAGAGATACAGACAGAGATTCCTGCACTGAAAGCGGAGAACCTGTGGTTTCGCTATGAAAAAGACGGAAAAGATGTGGTGCGCGACCTGTCCTTTGCGGTCGCAAAGGGAGAATTTTATGCCCTGGTAGGCGGGAACGGAACGGGAAAGAGCACCGCTCTGTCCCTGGTCAGTCGTGTGCGCAAGCCTTACCGGGGACGCATCCTTTTGGAAGGGCGGGATATCCGCTCCTATTCCGACCGGGAGCTGTACCGGGGCTGCCTTGGAGTGCTCCCCCAGAACCCCCAGAGCATGTTCACCAAAAAGACGGTGAAGGCGGATCTGTACTCCATCATCGGGGGAAGTAAAGAGAAACAATCGGCAGAATATACGGCGGATATGAAGAAGGCCCAGGCCGTGGGCGGCATCGCGAGCCTGACAAGGCTGGAGGGGCTTCTGGAGCGCCACCCCTATGACTTAAGCGGAGGGGAACAGCAGAGGCTGGCTCTTGCCAAGGTACTGCTTCTGCGCCCGAGGATTCTTCTGCTGGATGAACCGACGAAGGGACTGGATGCAGAGTATAAGCAGGAGCTGGGCGGCATCCTGAAAAAACTGCAGGAGCACGGTATCAGCATCCTCATGATCTCCCACGATGTGGAGTTTGTGGCAGAGTACGCGGACCGTGTAGGGCTGTTTTTTGAGGGGAACATCGTCACCAGCAAACCGGCAAGGGAGTTCTTTGCAGGCAACAATTTCTATACAACGGCGGCCAACCGGATGGCAAGGCATTACTTCCCGAAGGCCGTGACAGCAGGGGAGGTGGCGCAATGCTTAAAGGAGAGGCTTTAGACGATTTCATGGACCGGTTCTGGGACTCTGGGGATGAGAAAGATGGAAGGCATGGGAGGGATGGGACTGGGTCCCCTCAGAGTCCGGTACCGGAAGAAGAATACGAAGAATATGCGTTTAAGGAAGACGGGCTGATCATCCAGCCGGTCCACAAGGGGAAAGTAGACAGGAGGACATGGACTGCACTTGCACTCATGCTGGTGACTGTCCCGGTGATGCTCTACCTGTCAGTCGCCATTTTTCATGGGAAGAAGTATATGCTGTTCAGCCTGCTGGTTGTCTTTTTTGCCATGGTGCCTTTCTTCCTGATCTTTGAAGGGCGTCACCCCCAGGCGAGGGAGATCATGGTGATCGCTGTACTGGCGGCAATCGGTGTAGCGGGAAGGGCGGCCTTCTTCATGGTGCCAAGCTTCAAGCCCATAGCAGCCATCGTGATTCTCGCCGGTGTATCTTTCGGCGGTGAGGCAGGGTTTCTTGTCGGAACGATGATTATGATGGTATCGAACATGTTCTTTGGGCAGGGACCATGGACCCCGTGGCAGATGTTCTCTTATGGTCTGATCGGGTTCCTGGCAGGGATTCTGTTCCAGAAAGGGATCCTGAAGGCAAAGCGGCTGCATCTGTGCGTCTACGGGTTTCTGAGCGTGTTTTTTATCTTTGGAGGCATCATGAATCCAGCCAGTATCCTCATGGCGTATGGGCGCATTACTTGGAAAAGCCTGATCGCTTTTTATATTTCCGGTGCGCCGGTGGATTTGGTGCAGGCGACATCCACGGTGATCTTTCTGTGGATCTTGAGCCGCCCGATGCTGGAGAAGCTGGAACGGATCAAAAGAAAGTATGGGCTGATTGAGCGATAATCCATTTTTTGAAAATCAAATTCTATTTTAAGGGTGGACAGGGGACAGGTTTGTGTCCGGATTTATTTCCGGACACAAACCTGTCCCC
>JAUNPJ010000016.1 GCA_030536755.1 Eubacteriales bacterium
GGGCCGATATCAACGAGCTCAAAGCGTCTCAGAAAGAAATGAGAGCCGATATTGACGAACTCAAATCTTCCCAAAAGAAAATGGACACAAATATGTTTTCTCTTAAAGAAGAGATCCATGACCTGAAACGCCTGGTAGACAAACACTACTCTTTGACGGAAGAATTCTATGTTCATCAGAAAGAATACAATACCAGGGAATCGGATCAGTTCCATTCTCTGCGTCATGATTTCGACAACCACAGACATTACATCTCCATTACGAGTCCGTATGTCGCCTGATTCATGACACCATAGACTTCACGAAGTATCGAATCAACAGTATTACAGATGTGCCGCAAAATCATCAATATAGATGATTCAGCGGCACCTTACACTATCATAAATCTGGCTAAAGCAAATACTTATCCAAGTAACGCATTCATAAAATCGATAATACCTGCTTCCACTTCACACTTAATCTCTTTGTAATTATGTATCTCATGGCGATATCCGGAGTAAAGCTTTGTTTTTACCTGATGTCCAGTATCCACAAGCCAGTTGGAAACTTCATATACACCCTTTCCATATTCGCCCACAGGATCCTGATCTCCGGCAATATTGTAAATTGGCAGAGAAACGGGTACTTTGGATGCCCATTCTGTTCCTTCAATCTGAATCATCATCTGGGTAAAATCATACAGCGAACGATTGGATGTTGGCTTTGTAAATGCATCAAACGGATCGTTCGCATGGTCAATCTGCACATACGGATCGGCACAAATCCACTCATTTCCAATTTTAACTTCGCCGCATCGCTCACACATCCATCCAAGAAGAATTCCTACGCATTCCGCATCAGAATCCATACCACGTCCTTCATCGATTCCTTTCTTTAATGCCTCTGCTGCCTCTCTTGCATTACGAAAACTTCCCGTTGTTCCACAAATCGTTGCTCCGGCAAGTTCATCTCCATATTTTGCGATAAAATCTCTTGTGATGAAAGAACCCATGCTATGGCCAAACAAGAAGTACGGAAGATCTGGATATTTTTCACACACAATTTTCTTCAGACTGTACTCGTCTTCCATCATCGTATGAGGACCACTTTCTCCCCAATCGCCCCATACATTGTTTACCATAGCCGTTTTTCCGTGGCCAACATGGTCATCCGCAGCTACAATGTAATCCGCATCCAGAAAAGCAGAAATCATGTGCAAATATCTTCTGGAATGTTCACCAAAACCATGTATAATCTGAACGATTCCCCTTGGCCTTGAAGCCGGAACATAAATCCATCCCTGTACTTCATCTCGTCCGTTATAAGATGGGAAAGATACTTCATGTAACATATATGCCACCTCCAATAATTTGTTATTTTTATTTTAATGCAAATGAACAGAACCTGTCAATCATAGATCTTATGCAAAAACAGAGCCGCAGCTAACCGCTGCGGCCCTATTCTTCCATTAAATATTTTTATTTTGCATCTTCAATCAGTTTGTTATAAATTGGCAGACAATCAAATGTTGCAAAGTAATCCTTGGCTGTCTCTGCGCGGCGGATCAGCTGGTAGCTTCCGTCCTCTTTGAGCAGAATTTCGGAAGATTTTAATTTTCCGTTGTAGTTGTATCCCATCGCAAAGCCATGGGCTCCTGCATCATGGATAAAGAGATAATCTCCTTTATCAATCTTCGGAAGCTGACGGTCGATTGCAAATTTATCGTTATTCTCGCACAGGGATCCTGTCACATCGTACGTATAATCACACGGAGCATCCTCTTTTCCAAGAACGGTAATGTGATGGTAAGCGCCGTACATAGCCGGACGCATCAGGTTTACTGCGCAGGCATCTACACCGATGTACTCTTTGTGTGTATGTTTTTCATGAATTGCTTTTGTTACCAGACCGCCGTACGGAGCAAGCATAAATCTTCCAAGTTCTGTGTAGATTGCTACATCTCCCATTCCGGCCGGTACAAGCACTTCCTCGTAAACTTTGCGCACACCTTCTCCGATTACCTTGATATCGTTTGGTTCCTGGTCTGGTCTGTAAGGAATACCGATACCGCCGGACAGATTGATAAATTTGATATGTGCACCTGTTTCTTTCTGCAGTTTTACAGCCACCTCAAAGAGAACCTTTGCAAGCATTGGATAGTACTCATTTGTTACTGTATTGCTGGCAAGGAATGCATGGATACCAAATTCTTTCGCACCCTTTGCTTTCAGAATCTTAAACGCTTCAAAGATCTGCTCTGTGGTCATACCATATTTTGCATCGCCAGGGTTATCCATGATATCATTGCTGATCTTGAACAGACCGCCCGGATTGTAACGGCAGCTGATCGTCTCAGGAATCTCGCCGATTGCATTCTCAAGGTAATCAATGTGGGTGATATCGTCCAGGTTGATGATTGCATTGACTTCTTTGGCATATTTGTATTCTTCTGCCGGTGTATCATTGGAAGAGAACATGATGTCTCCCCACTGGCAGCCAACTGCTTTCGCCATCATCAGCTCTGTCATAGAAGAGCAGTCACATCCACAGCCATACTCCTGAAGAATGTTGATAATATATGGATTTGGTGTTGCCTTCACAGCAAAAAACTCTTTGAATCCTTTGTTCCAGGAAAAAGCATCCTTCAATGCCTGTGCATTTGCCCGGATTCCCTTTTCATCATAAATATGAAATGGAGTCGGGTATTCCTGAACAATTTCTTCGATTTTTTCTTTTGTAACAAATGGTACTTTTTTCATAATTTTCCTCCTGCGTTTCTATCTCTTGATTTTCATTTGAAATAGAATAATTTATTTTACTTCAACCACATGCATCATATTGGTCACTGCGCCCTCACCCGTTCTGTTATTGGTAACAGGGTCACCGGCTGTAAATACAAGCAGATCTCCTTTTTTTGCAAGATTATCTTTCTTAATTACATTAACAGCAGCCTCAATGATGTGCTCTGTGGAATCTTTCTCATTTCCTTTCAGCGGAATCACGCCCCAGTAAAGCTGAAGTTTGTGAAGAACAGTCTCATTCGGTGTAACCGCCAGAATCGGAACTTTCGGACGGAAGCTGGAAATCAGTCTTGCTGTCTGTCCGGATACGGTCGGAGTCGCAATCGCATCTGCCTGCAGATGATCCGCTGTCAAAACGGCTGCTGCTCCCACGGCACTGGATACATTCTGTTTTCTGTACATTCTGCGATGTGCCACAAAACGCTCGTTGTCCAGATGTTCCTCCGTGCTGACTGCAATCTCTACCATCATTTTCAGCGCTTCCACCGGATATTTTCCATTTGCGGTCTCACCGGAAAGCATAATCGCATCCGTTCCATCGTAAATTGCATTGGCAACATCAGTTACCTCCGCACGTGTTGGTCTCGGATTACGCATCATGGAATCGAGCATCTGTGTCGCAGTGATAACCGGCACATAACGGCGATTACATTTCGCAATCAATTCCTTCTGGATATGCGGCACACGATATGCAGGGATTTCTACACCCAGATCGCCTCTGGCAACCATGATTCCGTCCGCTTCTTTGATAATTTCATCAATATTTTCGATACCTTCTGCATTTTCAATCTTTGCAATAATGGCAATCTGCTCACCGCCATTTTCATTCAAAAGTGTCCGGATCTCACGGATGACATCTGCTGTACGTACAAAAGATGCTGCAATAAAATCGAATCCCTGCTCAATTCCAAACAAAATATCCTGCTTGTCTTTTTCTGTAATACCAGGAAGCTTTACTTTCACATTTGGAACATTCACACCTTTTCTCTCACCAAGTTCTCCACCGTTCAATACTTTACAGACAATCTCTGTACCTTCGGAAGAAACAACTTCCAGTTCGATCAGACCATCGTCGATCAGAATTCTGGAACCACTGCTCACATCTTCCGGCAGTCCTTCATACGTGATGGAAACACGCTGTCCATCGCCCTCGATTTCCTGCGTTGTCAGCGTAAACTGCTGTCCATCGGACAAAGAAACTTTCTTGTGCTCCTTGAGGAGTCCCGTACGGATTTCCGGTCCCTTGGTATCCAAAAGCAGTGCAATCGGTTTTCCAAGCTCTTCTCTGACACTTTTTACAAGATCTGCTCTTCCCTTCTGCTCCTCATGGTCTCCATGAGAGAAGTTAAAACGAGCCACATCCATTCCATTCAGCGCCAGCTGTCGAACCACTTCGCGATCATTTGTTGCAGGTCCCATTGTGCAGATGATTTTTGTCCTCTTCATTTTCTTTCCTCCTGTTTATTTGATATGCTTATGAGTAAATAAATGATTCTGGCAGTACTCATAATTACCGTTACACTTTGAACAGAAGCGGAATTCCAGATCCGGATTATCCTCTTCCGTCTGTCCGCAAATTGCGCATTTATGTTTTGTAATTCTCTGCGCCTGCGCCCTGCTGACAGCTTTCTGATAGGTACGACGGCGGTTGACTTCCTTCGGACTGTATCGTTTCATATTTCTCGTAGAGAAAAAGAATACGATAAAGTTCAGCAGAGAAGCGACAATCGCCACAATTCTTCCCCAGTATCCCATCCGCGCTGCCGTCACAGCATCATAAATCAAAAAGGCAATGTCGAGATATGCCATCCATTTGATCTTAATCGGAAACAGGAAATACAGCATGACCTGCATATCCGGATAGGAGGCCGCAAAAGCCAGGAAAATCGACATACTTACGTAATAAGTGGAGAAAAGTCCCATAACACTCTGACCTGTCAAAAAATACAGGCAAAAGGCACCAATTACTGTAAACAAAAGTCCCGATAAAATATAGAGGGTATAACGAAATTCTCCCCAGGTACGCTCCAGAGCCGTACCCAGCTGATAATAGAATAACAACATGATAATCGTAAAAATATCAAGATTTCCCGGTGGGACAAGCACCCAGGTAACAATCCTCCATATCTGTCCCCGCAGAATATAGGCAGGCTCCAGATACAAATACATCAGCATTCCGGGAGCAAACAAAGAAAGGGCATAGCCAATCACATAACAGGTAATAATATAAACCGTCAGATTGGGAATTCCTTTTCCCCGGAATCTGCGTTCCAAGTCATTTACCACATTCATAATATATCGATTCGTCTCCTTTTTTTATACTAAAACAGCTTTTTCTTGGAAAAAATCAAAGCAACCACCAGACTGATCAGAAGTGAGATCAATATCACAATCCAAAAACCATATGGTGTCATGGAAAACGGCATGCCTTTGGCACTCAGGTTCATTCCATACGCACTGAATATCATCGTTGGAATGGACATTACAATGGTAACGGTCGCCAGAAATTTCATCACAATGTTCAGGTTATTGGAGATAACCGAAGCAAACGTTCCTGTCATTCCATTCAAAATCCCGCTGTAAATATTTGCCATCTCAATGGCCTGCTTATTCTCGATGATAACGTCCTCCAAAAGATCTGTGTCTTCCGGATACTGCTTGATTCTCTCGACCTTTAACATCTTCTCCAATACCACCTCATTCGAGCGAAGAGAGGTCGTAAAGTATACCAGAGATTTTTCCAATTCCAGAAGTTCCATCAATTCCTGATTTCTCTGCGAAGCATGAAGACGCTCCTCCACCTGTTCACTTTTCTTGTCAATGATGCGCAGATAATGAAGAAACATACTGGCATTCCGGTACAGAATCTGCAAAATAAAGCGCGTTTTCATATAGGTATAAAAATTACGCACTCTGCCTTCCATAAATCTTGTCAGTACCGGCGTATCTTCCAGACATACCGTAATCAGCACATCGTCTGCCACGACAATGCCAAGAGGAATCGTTCCATACCAGTCCTTGTCATTTCTCTCCTCAATCATGGGAATATCCACCAGAATCAGGGTATAATTGTCCTCGACTTCAATACGGGAACGCTCTTCCTCATCCAGAGGTGCCCGCAGATCATCCAGTTCAATCCCATACTTCTCCGCAATCTGAAACAATTCCGTTGCAGACGGGTTCGTCATGGCGATCCATGCCCCGTCTTGTGGTTCCTCAATCTCATGTATCGCTCCTTCTATGGTGCGAAATACTCTAATCAAAACACTCACAACTCCTTTCACCTGTCTGATTCGGACAGGGAAATTCCGCACGCCTTCGCCCCTCCTCAGACAGTTCTTTTTTCTTTATTTTCTTTTATCTGAATTGTTCTGGGACTAGGCCCGCTCTCCATGAGCTCTCACATCCTTTCCTCATCTTTTTCATAAGAATTTGCCTTCTTCATTATAATTTCTAACAAGATTTTTGTCAATCAAACATCCATCAGGAAACTTATATTTACAAATATTTCACATTCCATTATAATGAAACACATCTGAAAAAGGTATGAATCCATTTTTTTACTGAAATTATACAGAACGAAAGGAAGATATTATGAGTGGTTCAACATTTGGAACAATTTTCAGCATCACAACCTGGGGTGAATCCCACGGAAAGGGACTCGGAGTCGTGGTAGACGGCTGTCCTGCCGGTGTGCCCCTCTGCGAAGAAGATATCCAGGTATTTCTGGATCGAAGAAAACCGGGACAGAGCCGTTACACAACTGCACGAAAAGAAGGAGATCAAGTAGAAATCCTCTCCGGCATCTTCGATGGCAAAACGACCGGAACTCCTATTTCCATGCTTGTGCGTAATGAAGACCAGCGTTCCAGAGATTACAGTGAAATCGCAAGCTATTACCGTCCCGGACATGCCGATTATACATTTGACGCGAAATATGGTTTCCGCGATTATCGCGGAGGCGGACGTTCCTCCGGAAGAGAAACCATCGGACGTGTAGCCGCAGGAGCAATTGCTGCAAAGGTACTTGGAGAAATGGGGATTTCCTTCTGCACCTACACACGCAGCATCGGACCTGTCACGGCAGAATCCTTCGACTGCAGCGAGATTGCCAACAATGCTGTCTATATGCCGGACGCCGCTGCTGCTGCACGGGCACAGCAGTATCTGGAAACATGTATGTCGCAGAAAAACTCTGCCGGCGGTGTCATTGAATGCCGCATCAACCATGTTCCGGCCGGAATCGGTGATCCTGTATTTAACAAACTGGATGCCAATCTTGCAAAAGCAATGATGTCCATCGGTGCCGTCAAAGGAGTGGAAATTGGCGATGGATTTGCAGTGACACAATCCAACGGACTGGAAAACAACGATGAGTTCTTCTATGATGAAGATCATCAGCTGCAAAAGCGCACCAATCATGCGGGCGGTATCCTTGGCGGCATCAGCGATGGAAACGAAATCATTTTGCGCGCTGCTGTAAAGCCTACTGCATCCATCAGCAGTACACAGCACACAGTAAATAAAACTGGCGAAAATATCGAAATCAACATCAAAGGACGCCACGATCCTGTAATCGTACCGAGAGCCGTTGTTGTGGTAGAATCCATGGCTGCCATCACGCTTCTGGACTCCATGCTGATGGGAATGGGTGCAAAAATGGAAAATCTGATCAAAATATATAGCTAAAAAAATCACGGCAGATGCCTATGCACCTGCCGTTGCTTTTTTGTAAAAGATTCTTTTATTTTCTTACCTGTCTTCCGCCCAGTTCAAAGAACTTGATGCAGTTTGGCGTCTCAATCTTCTGAGGTCTTCCCTTCATGACCAGCAGATTATTCTCATAATCCACTTTGAACGTAGTAATGGTATTGCTCTCATGATTTGCAACCGCAATATGCTGGCTATCCGGGAACACAGCCAGATCTTTTGGATATTCTCCACTGATCGGCAATGCAAACTTTTTATTCAGAAGACCTGTCTCGTCATCAATCTCATACATAGCAACTGTATTGTCTCCTGCAGTCGAACAAAACAGATGCTTTCTGTCCGGAGCGAGCACCAAAGCAGATGCTGCGTCATGCATTCTGTCCAGTTCATCGGAAAGTGTATTGACTTTCTGAACCAGCTCAAACTGCGGATTTTTACCGGATCCATCATAACTGTACACATGAATTTCATTGCTCAATTCATGAAGAATATAGGCAAATCTTCCATCTGCACTGAAACGGATGATCCTTGGTCCGGACTCTCTTGGAGATCTTAAAATATCCACCAGCTTCAGTTTATTCTGCGGCTTCTGAATCTTGTATATCTTCACCTGATCAATTCCATTATCGACTGCACAGATGTATTTTTTGTCCGGTGTCGGTCTCACACAGTTGACATGCGGACGGAAATTGCGCTCCGCAACGCTTCCCAGACCTCTGTGGTAAACGCCATCGAGTACTTTGTTCAGGCTTCCATCCGGATTTGTAGAAATGAGGGTGACTTTACCATCGTGATAACCTCCTACAAACAGATATTCACCCTCTGCGTCTGTCGAAAGAAAACATCCTCGCATTCCATCGATATCGATACTATTGATACGTGAAAGATCGCCGTTCTCCGCAATGGAAAATACAGCAACGCCCTCGTCCTCAATCGAATACAGATATTTGCCATTGAGTGACATCGTCAGATAGGACGCATTGCTGATCGGTACTTCCGATCTCTTTGTCAATGTTCCCTCTTCCACATCCACATCATAAATATAAATTCCATTGCCTTTGCCATGCGTATAAGTTCCCACGTATGCTACATACTTTTTTTCCATAAGGCTTATCCTCCCAGCTAAACTTATGTCTGTCTCACTAACCATTATTCTATCACAAACAGAACTTTAACACAATAAAAGATTCGGGTCTGTATGCAGGATTCTTGTACTAATCCCGGAACACAATCTCACCCGTTTTTTCATCCATACTTTCTACAATAGCCAGAGATTCGAGATGGATTCCTCTGGAGCGAATCAGGTCTCCGCCCACCTGAAAGCCCTTCTCGATCACAATGCCGGCACCTACCAGAGTCGCTCCGGAATCTTCGATCAGCTTTGCCAGCCCCTCCAGAGCTTTGCCATTTGCAAGGAAATCATCAATGATCAGCACTTTATCTTCTTTTCCCAAAAATTCTTTCGCAACGATGATATCATAAACACGGCTGTGGGTAAATGATTCCACTTTTGTGGTGTATACATCTCCGGCAATATTCTTCGTCTGAGTCTTTTTTGCAAATACTACGGGAACATTGAAAACTTCTGCAACTACGCAGGCAATTCCAATGCCTGATGCCTCGATTGTAAGAATTTTGTTGATTTCTTCTTCCTCAAATCGGCGCTTGAATTCCTTTCCGATTTCGTGGAAAAGATTTACATCCATCTGATGGTTCAGGAAGCTGTCTACTTTTAAGACATTGCCTTCCTTAATCTTTCCATCTTTCCTGATTCTGTCCTTTAATAATTTCATCCTTCCTGTCCTCCGCATTGTTCCTATTGCAAATTATTTTACTTACTTTCTTATATAAATGCAAGCAGTTTATGTATGGGATTTTTTTAATCATACTCCATCGTCCATACATCCACATCCCGCAGCTCATCTTTGTTTTTTATGCCAAAAAATTCCACTTCACTCCAGTGGTCTTTGAGTACCTTTTTTCCACCTCGGTCACCTTCCAGTTTCAAAAGTTCCGGGAAAAACCGCCTGGAAAACCATACCGGATTTCCGGTTATTTCCCCGCAACAGACACATCCAAGTCCATCGGAACATCGTTTTTCCATATCTGTCAGAAAACTTTCCGCCGTCTCCTCTGACAGATATGGCTGGTCTGCCACAAAAAATGCACAGGCATCGGCATCCTGCGCCTCGCGAATCGCTGCTTTTACCGACCACGAAGCTCCCTTGCAGCTGTCCGGCGAAAAAACGGCTCGGACTCCCAGCTTCTCTGCCGTCTCCAGAATCTCGGAATACTGTGTCACCACCAGTACTTCCCACTGGGAGTGACGACTGCAGATTCTGATCAGCCGCTTTAGCAGATGCAGATACATGGGCTTTCCTTCTATAGAAAAAAGCAGCTTATTCTCCGGCATTTTTTCCGGAATAAGATGCTTTTTTTCTTTCAGCAAACGAATGCTTTCTCCAAATCGGCGGCTGTTTCCAGCCGCCAGATAAATCAATGTCACTCTCATTTTTTCAGCAATCCCATAGCAATCTTCTCACTCGTGATCGGGAGCTCACGGAACCAGAGTCCCGTTGCGTTATAAATCGCATGTGCCAGAGCAGGAGAAGGCGTGTTGATGACAATCTCACCGATGGATTTTGCGCCAAACGGCCCGGTCGGTTCATAACTCGGTTCAAATTCTACTCTCAATTTCCCCATATCCAGACGCGTGGGGACTTTATACTGCATAAAGGACTGGTTCATCATCTGTCCCTTCTGCGTATACTGAATATTCTCGTACAGAGCCATTCCGATTCCCTGCACCAGTCCGCCCTCGACCTGAACCCGAGCCAGATTTGGGTTGACGACCGTTCCACAGTCCACAACCGCCACATAATCAAGAATCTCTACATGCCCCGTTTCTTTGTCCAGTTCAATCTCAACCATACCAACCATAAATGGCGGCGGAGAGACAGGTGAACTGTGAGACTCCGTCACCTGAAGCGCACATTCGTTTCCACACATGGAGGAAGTTCCGATTTCCTGCAGAGTGACAGATTTTCCACTGTCCAGATCTTTGACCACATGTCCGTCAAATTCCAGACCTTCTGCCGAACACTCCATCATCTGAGATGCTCTCTGACAGATTTTTTCTTTCAGCTTTTCACATGCCCGCTCCACCGCACGTCCTGTCACATACGTCGTGCTCGATGCATACGAGCCGGAGTCATACGGAGACGTGTCGGTATCTGCACCGGACACAATGATATCATCAATGCCACAGTCCAGACATTCCGCAGCCATCTGCGCCAGAATCGTGTCACATCCGGTTCCCATATCTGCCGCTCCGATCATCAGTGTATAGATGCCATCCTCGTTCAGCTTGATAGTCGCTGACCCCACATCGACACCGGAAATACCGGAGCCCTGCATCGCCATGCTCACGCCGACGCTTCGAACTTTTCCGTTACCCATGTCACGGCACGGAAACTTCTCATCCCATCCGATCATCTCTTTTGCTCTCATCATGCAGCGATCCAGCGCACAGCTTCTCGTTGTCTCGCCGTAATACGCCGGCATCACCTGACCCTCGCGAACCATGTTTTTCATCCGCAGTTCCACCGGATCCATGCCGAGTTTAGCGGCAAGCTGACTCACAGCGCTCTCTACCGCAAAAATCCCCTGTGTCGCCCCATAACCTCGGTACGCACCGGCTGACATCGTGTTGGTGTAAACAACATCGTAGGCAAAGCGGAAAGATTCCAGTGAGCCATACAGAGGAATCGATTTATGTCCGGAAAGTCCGACGGTAGTCGGGCCATGCTCTCCGTAAGCACCGGTGTTGGACAGCGTGTAGACATCAATGGCACGAATCTTACCATTTTTATCGGCACCGACACGAACGGATACTTCCATTTCATGTCTCGGAGAGGAAGCAATCTGGGATTCCTCACGGGTAAAAATCATTTTGGATGGCTTTCCTGTCTTCCAGGTGACAAAGGCAGGATAAATCTCTGCAACAGCTGACTGCTTTGCTCCAAAACCGCCGCCGATTCTTGGTTTCACAACCCGGATCTTTGATTTTGAAGTTCCAAGCGCCTCCGAAAGAATTCTTCTCAGATGAAAGACGATCTGTGTCGAACTGAGCACATTCAGCCGCCCATACGCATCCATGTAACAGGTAGTACGAAATGTTTCCATCATAGCCTGCTGATTGGCCAGTGTATGATACGTCTCTTCCACAACAACGTCACAGTCCTCCAGAACCGCATCGATATCACCCATTGCATCGCTGCCGCAAGCACACAGATTTCTTTTATTGTCCGCTCCTACCGGACATTTTGCTTCCCAGTTTTCTTCCGGATGTACCAGAAGCACATTGTCCTTTGACTCATGAAAATCAAGAAGCGCAGGGAGCACTTCATACTCTACTTTGATCATCTTTAATGCCTTATCCACACAGGCATCGTCCTCGCCCGCTACGATTGCAACCGGATCTCCGACATAACGCACATGACGATCCAGGATCAGCCGGTCATAGGGACTTGGCTCCGGATAGGTCTGTCCCGCCATCGTAAACCTCTGATTCGGCACATCCTCCCACGTATATACCACTTCAATACCGGCAGCTTTTTTCGCTCTCTCTGTATTAATTGACTTCACCATGGCATTTGCGTGAGGACTTCTCAATACTTTTACGATCAGACAGTCTTTTGGCGCCACATCATCCATATAGACCGGTTTTCCTGTCACCAGCGCCATGGCATCTTTTTTTCGGATCGGCTTACCTACTACCCTCATACCGTACCTCCCTGTTTCTTATATTCCATAAATGCATGAATTGCCCGAAGCTGTCCCTCATATCCGGAACAGCGGCAAAGGTTCCCTGCCAGATATTCTTTGATTTCTTCATCGGATGGGGATGGATTTTCCCGAAACAGTGCGATTGCATTCATCACCATTCCCGGATTGCAGAATCCACACTGATCGGCACCCTGGTCGGCGATAAATGCACCAAATTCTGCTGCCTCCTCCTGCAGTCCCTCCAGCGTATCCACCGCATGGCCATCGGCTCTTGCCGTCAGCACAGAGCACGAGAGAACTGGCTTTCCATCCAGAAATACGGTACAAAGACCGCAGTTGGAAGTTTCACATCCACGCTTTACACTATAACAGCCATGCTTTCTTACAAAATCAATCAGCAACAAATCTGGATTGATTTCATCCGTAATTTTCTTTCCATTTAACATCAAACTAATCTGCATATCGCTGTCCCCTTTCCTCCAGAAGTTTCAAAATACCTCTTTTGATCAGAACCTCCGCCAGACGATGTCTGTACGCAGCACTGGCTCTCGTGTTGCTTCCCGTCGGAATCTGTGCCGCCAGCTCTTGTGCCATCTTTTCAGCCTCGTCCTGTGTGCAATTTCCAAGGATCATCGACTGTACCCATTCCTCTTTCAGCGGCAGGCACATGGCTTTTGCCGGTCTTGCACCTACAACCACTTTTCCGGCGTTCTCATTCACAGAAAGCGCGACAGCCAATACCGGAAAATCGGTCTTTGTATTTCTATGTGTCAGATACACATGGCATGCCGGTGTCTTTTTGACAATCAGGCGCACCAGAATATCATTGTCCTTTTTCCTCTCTGCAAATTCTTCCAACGGTATCACTCCGCCTTTATACAGCTCCACATAGGTATCCATGGCCAGAAAGCAGGTCAGGATGTCCGAAAAGCCGAAACGCCCGAAAATACTGCCTCCCACCGTCGCAAGGTTTCGAAACTGCACGCCCACGATATGTCTGACACTCTCACGAATCGCACCCTGACTGCATGCATCGAGTCCTTCATGCAGTTCCAGCTGACGCAGACTTACCATGCATCCGATGGAAAATTCTTCCTCATTTTCCTCAATCTGATCCAGACCCAGGCCAGACAAATCGATGACTGTGTGGACTCTGGTGTTGCTCATTTTCATCCAGAGCATTCCGCCTATGATCCGATTCGCTCTTTTCTGATTCAGCTCGTAAGCCTGTTCCAGACTTTCTGCCTTCACATACTGCTTTACTTTTAACATTTTCCGTCTTCCTCCATATTTTTTAAAGAAATCATACATCCGCAATCGCTGTACTTTTGCATTTCTTTTTGCATTTCCTCCCGTTCTTCCTCCGAGAGTACATCTATCTGATTAATCACATAACGATATTCACAACGCACACCTTTTTTCTGTCCTGTCTCCCGAGTCAAAATTCCTATGATATGGTGCGGTCTGATCACCTCATCCGGGCCACACGATAACTCCCTGCAAACCCGCTCATATCTATGACACGCTTCCTGAAACGTCTTTCCTACGGCGCTTGCTCCGGCCACTCCGATGATTAAATCTGCGTCCATAGGAAGAACCGGCTCATGTTCCGCCGGAACCTTCATCGGCAAGCAGCGGCTTCCATCTGCCTCGACCAACACAACATCATAGTTTTCGAGTAATGTCCTGGGAAACTCTACGGAGAATCCTTTGATTTTTCCCTCTTCACAGATCGTCCCCAAAGGAACAAGTCCATATCGTCCTTCCGACTGCATATGCGTAGTCGTTGTAATTGCCACCCGATACCCCTTTTTCGTCAATTCCTTTGCCAAAAGATAGATCAACGTCGTCTTTCCTCCGGCTCCCACGACACCGATCAGTCTGTGTCTGTCAGGAGAAATTTTCAGATATTCTGTCAGAGTCTTGCTGCCCTTTGTCATGTTACAAACCTTCCTTTCCCCCACTCTTTTGAAAACATACAAGAATTTTGTAGTATCATTGAAATTATTGTAACATCTCATCGACAAACAGTAAAGAGCAGAAAAAAAGAAGGTGACGCATTCTTTACGTCTCCTTCTCGATCTGTTCCATCAGCTGCCAGAGCACCTTCTCACATCGCTCAATATCAGTCATCTCCACAAACTCATCTGGTTTGTGTGCATATTTCAGATTGCCCGGTCCATAGGAAAGGCAGTTTTGATTTCCAGTCATTCCCGCGATCACCGCAGTATCCGTATATCCGGGAAATGGACCAACTTGCGGCTTTTCCCCGGTTGCCTCACAGACGGCGTTTTTCAGACTTGCTAACAGCCCGGACTGCTCATTTTTTTCGATAAACGGACGATTTCCGGTAACCTTGTATTCAACCTGAACTCCCGGCACCAGACGCTCGGCTTTTTTCTTTGCCTGCTCCATGATCTCCAGCACCATGGTATCCTTGACCGGCGGGGCAAGACGACAATCAATCCAGAGCCTGCATTCATCCGGCACCACATACGGCTGATAGCCGCCCTGAATCTGTCCAAACGTAATCGTTGTTTTTCCAAGTTCTTCGTGGACAGGAAACTGCTCAAATGCACGTTTCATCTCACAGATAAGCTCTGCCATCGCAGCAATCGCATCCGCGCCCTGCTCCGGTCGGCTCGCGTGGGCAGTCACACCGTGTACATCTACTTCCAGCCAGAAACGTCCTTTGTGTGCCATCTGAATCTGTCCATCTGTAGGCTCCAGATCCATCACCCAGTCTTTGGCGGTCACTCTTTTGTTTCGGATTGCCACCTCGACGCCACGCATATCGCCTTCTTCGTCCACTGTGCAGATCAGGCGCAGTGAACGTCTCAAACTCATGTTTCCCTGTTGGACTTGTTCAGCAGCTTTGTGAAAAACAGCAAGTGCACAGGCAAGGCCGGATTTCATATCGCAGGCTCCGCGCCCGTAAATACGGCTTCCTTCCACTTTTGCCCCAAACGGATCACGCGTCCAGTCTTTTCCGGTCACTACCGTATCCATATGACAGATCAGCACCAGCGCCGGCTCCTGACTCTCTGCTTCCAGGGAAACTATCACATTGCAGCGATCATCCACAACCAAATCTTCCACGATCACCGCACCTGTATCTGAAAAAAAGTTCCGGATATATGCAGCGACACCACATTCTCCAGTTCCGGGATTGGTACTGTCAATTCGAATCAGTTCTTTTGTGATTTCATAAACATCTTTCATCATATCCTCCATCATTTTGTAAAAATAATTTTTTTGTATATTGAAAAAAATTATTTATCATGAGATAATAGTATCAGAAAAGCCAGCCAGAAAGGGGGAAAACTATGTTGGCTGATATTTTACAACCATACAAGGTACTGGTTGAATTTCTCGGAAAGGCACTCGGACCGGATTATGAAGTCGTCCTGCAGGATCTGACAGCCGAAAACAGATGCATCGTCGCCATCGCAAACGGTCATATCAGCGGCCGTCAGGTGGGAAGTCCACTCACGAATGCCGGTCTTCAGATGATTTCTTCCAGACTGTACGAATCCAGAGATTTTCTTTCCAATTATAAGGGAATTGCAGAAAATGGACATGTTCTTCGCTCCTCAACCATGTTTATCAAAGATTCTGCCGGAAAGCCTGTCGGTCTTCTCTGCATCAATTTTGATGACAATCGTTTTAACGAGCTCAGTGAAAAACTGATGGCTGTCGTACATCCGGAAGTCTTTCGAGGAGGTACACCTGTTTTAAACAAGACACTGTCTGTCTCTCAGGAAGCACCACTTGAAGAGCCGCTGCAGATCACAGAAAACTTCGCCATGGATATCGGAACTCTGATGCAGAAAATGTTTGATGAGACTACCGTTTCTCTGGAAACACCGCTTGATCATCTGAATCAGTATGAGCGAAAAGACATTATTACGAAACTGAACGAAAAAGGACTTTTTCAGCTCAAGGGCGCCATCTCTTTTGTTGCAAAAAAATTTTCCTGCTCCACGGCAACCGTTTACCGCTACCTCAGTGAAATTACCAGCTAACCCAATCGCCATCTACAGAAGACAGGAGGAAGATTGTCTCTCCCTCCTGTCTGTTCTTTTCTATAAATGATTCCTTTTTCCTTCGTTCTTTTCATCGTTTAATCCGTCAGGATTCCTCGCAAATCCGTAATTGCATGGCGTGGACATTTTACTGCACACATACCGCAGCTGAGGCAAACCGCCTCATCAATCACAGCGCAGTTATCAACTACTTTTACTGCCTCGGCAGTGCAGGTCTTTTCGCAGATACCGCATCCAATACAGCTGTTTGCACATGCCTCTTTTGCAGCTTTGCCCTTATCTTTGTTGGAACATTTCACAACAATATAATTTGCACATTCATGAATATGAATGATCTGCTGCGGGCACTCCTTCACACATTTTTTGCAGGCAATACAAGCAGCTTCATCCACAACAGCTACGCCGTTTTCCCCGATGGAAATAGCGCCCATTTTGCAGGCTTCCACGCATTTTCCACATCCGATGCATCCATATTTGCACGTTTTGCCTTCCTCACAATTGCCCTTGCAGTCTACAACTGCCGCACGATAAGGGAATTTCTTCTTCACTGCCATAAATCATCCCTTCCTTTCATATGGTGTACCGGAAATCGGCAGAGAAAATCTGCGCTCTCCATCCAGACGATAATAAGCGTCTGTAACTGCCGGTGCCGTAGGAATCGAGGTGATCTCTCCAATTCCAATTGCGCCGCAGGCAACCTTTAATCCAGGTTTTTCCACAACTGTCGCCCTCACCTTCGGAATCTCATGTGCGCGGAACAGTCCCAACGCACCATACTTCTCAACCGGTTTACAATTTTCATCAATTTCATATTTTTCACGGAGTGCATAGCCCATTCCCATGACTACACCACCCTCAATCTGTCCTTCACAGGAGAGTGGATTGACTGCTTTGCCGACATCATGTGCGGCGAGCATTTTTTCCACTTTTCCGGTTTTCGGATCCAGAATACATACCTGTGTTGCATATCCATATGCCACGTGAGAGACCGGATTCGGAACGTCTGCGCCGAGCGGGTCTGTCTTGGCAAGGTATTCTCCGTAAAATTCCTGTCCTTTCAGGTCGGCAAGCGTCACACCGTTTGTTTTTGCCTCCATCAGTTTTTCACAGGCACGGCGGCAAGCCTCTCCGGTAACCAGAGTCTGACGGGAACCGGATGTCGTTCCGGAATCAGGAGCGATCCAGGTATTGCTTCTCTCATAGACAATGTCCTCACGTTTCAGATCTGTGTTTGACACGATCATCTGTACCAGAACGGTTCCCAATCCCTGTCCGATACAGGATGCACCGGAATAAATGTGAAGCTTCTCATCGTCCTCAACGATCAGACGTACGCGTCCCCAATCAGGAAGACCAACGCCGACGCCGGCATTTTTCATCGCACAGGCAAGACCGACCGGTTTTCCTGCCGCAAGTGCTTCTTCATACTCTTCCTTTACTTCCTCCAATGTCTCCACAAGACCGGTGGAATCGTCTACAATCTGGCCGTTCGGAAGTACACCGCCCGGACGGATCGCATTGCGATATCGAATCTCCCATGGCGTAATGCCAATCTCATCCGCCATCATATTTAACAGTGTTTCTGTCGCAAAACAAGTCTGTGTCACACCAAAGCCACGGTATGCACCTGCCGGCGGGTTGTTCGTATAATAGGAAGTTCCTTCAATCTCAAAGTTCTCATAAGCATACGGACCTGCCGCATGCGTACATGCACGCTCCAGCACCGGGCCTCCAAGAGACGCAAACGCTCCGGTATCGGAAGCAACCTTCGCTTTTACGCCCATGATTTTTCCATTTTCATCGCATCCCATCGTGAAATCCATCACAAAGGAATGACGTTTTGGATGAATCAGAAGAGATTCTGCTCTGGTCAGTCTGACTTTGACCGGACGTCCCGTCAGATAAGTAATCAGTGCAGCGTGGTGCTGAACTGTCATATCCTCTTTTCCGCCAAAACCGCCTCCGACAAGGCCGTTCTGTACGCGCACCTTGTCCGTTCCAAGAAGCAAACTGCACTCATGGAACGTACAATAAGCAGACTGATCAGTGGAAATGATCATGACATAGCCATCTTCTTCCATATAAGCAACTGCACACTCCGGTTCCAGGAAGGCATGCTCTGTCCACGGCGTCTCAAAATGATGGGAAATTACATGTGCTGCGTTGGCAATTGCCTCCTCAGCATTTCCACGGCTTACATATTTATGTGCCTGGATGTTGGATTCTTCCTCATCAAATACACGCGGTGCATCCGGTGCTGCCGCCTCTTCAATATTATGAATGGCAGGAAGAACCTCATACTCTACCTTAATCAGTTTTTTCGCTTTTTCGACCGTTTCCAGGTCTTCTGCCGCTACCAGTGCGATGGCATCGCCAAGGTAATGCGTCAGTCCGCCTACCGGGATCAACGTATACTGATCATGTTTGATATGACCGATTTTATTCTCACCCGGGATATCGTCTGCCGTAAAGACGCCAATTACTCCAGGAAGTGCCTTTGCAGCCGTAGTATCAATAGAAAGCACTCTTGCTCTCGGATATTTGCTTCGAAGCGCAGATCCATAACACATATCTTCCATATAAAAGTCATCCGGATATTTTCCGTATCCCAGTACTTTTTCTTCTACATCCAGTCTGTGCACGCGCGATCCGATTTTCCAGTCATCCGCGCCTTTCTCCGGAATGTAACTGTCACGCATGATTTTCGCAGCCAGCTTTACAGCGGCAATGATTTTCACATAGCCGGTACAGCGGCAATAATTGTTGCGCAGTGCGTACATAATCTCATCCTCTGTGGGATCGGGATTTTTATTCAGCAGCGCTTTCGTGCACATCACCATGCCCGGAATACAGAAACCACACTGTACGGCACCTGCCTCTCCGTAAGCATATGTATAGACCTGTGACTCCCAGTCACTCAAACCTTCCACTGTGATAATCTTCTTTCCTTCCAGCTTATCTGTGGTCGGAACACAGGATTTGCAGGTCTCCCCGTCGATAATAACAGTACAGGCTCCGCAAGCTCCCTGACTGCATCCGTCTTTGACCGAAGTCAGATGCAGATCGTCACGCAGAAAACGAAGCAGCGACTTCTTTTCTTCTGTCGTAACTGTTTTTCCATTTACATTCAATGTATACATTCATTTCTCACCTTCTTACCGGATATCTGGGTTTTCTTCCAAAAGGGCCTGTTTTACGCCCTGACCGATTTTTCTCGCCTTATCCGAGATGGTATAGCAGTTTTCCAGTACGATTCTTGCGTCCACATCACCGATTTTGAGTCCCTTTGTCACTTCGACTCCTTCCTGAAGCATTCCTCTGACAATTCCACGCATGAGAGCATAGACAGGAACACCGCCAGTTTTCGCAACCATCTGTCCTTTTTCCACCACATCGCCAATCTGCACAATGGGTTCCATTTTCCCATCAGACGATGCCCGGATCAAACGTTCTATGGTATAACCTGCAATATTTCCCGGAATTCCTGTGTTTGGTATCGCACATCCATGCCGAATTACCTCACCGAGGTAAGGTCCTCTCTGCGTCTCAATGACATAATGACAGTCTTCTCCGGCACAAAAGCCAGGTCCGATTCCGATTACCACAGGCGCATCTGTTATAGAAGTTCCCAGATTTTTCTTTGCCATAATTGCATCTACCAAAACATCCGGATGATATTTCAAAAGAATCTCAGCCTTCTCATCAACCATTACAGGAATGTTTCTCTTCTCCTGTTCCTGGCAGGCTTCTTCAAGACTGCTGACAAGAACGCCTTTTGCCCTCTCTACCTTCGCTTTCCCTTCGTATACGGCACGGGAAAACGATACCATTCTCCTGACAGCAAGAGGAATGGCAATTTCCGTCATGAGCACCTCATGTCCGGCCAGCCACAATTCATATGCAATTCCTGTTGCCAGATCCCCGGCTCCTTTGATTAATATCCTCATGCTGTTTCCTCCATCCGAATCTTTTTTTGAAATACAGCGGAGCTTAACGATCCGCTGTAATATAATGTCCTTTGTAAGTTTCCAGTATTGTTCCATTTTCTGCCGCAAGCGTTCCCCTGAGATAGACCTGCTCGGCACGTCCTTTGATGGCTGTGCCCTCCATTGGACAGTAATCACAGGCGGACTGCTGTGCTTTCGCAGTCATCGACCATGTCGTGTCGGAATTCCATACCACGATGTCCGCATCGCTTCCCGGTGCCAGAACACCTTTTTTCGGATAAAGGTGATACAGCTTCGCCGGATTTTCCGAAAGATACGCACACATCTGTGTGAGACTGATTTTCCCAGAATGAACTCCATACTGATAGATCAGTGCCGGTCGTTCTTCTGCACCCGGCATTCCGCACGGCGTTTTGGAAAAATCTTCCTTTCCCATATCTTTCTGCTCGATCGTAAAGCTGCAGTGATCTGTGGCAATTGTCTGAATCTGATTGTCTGCCAGAGCCTTCCACAGGACTTCCTGATCTGCTGGTGTCCGAAGAGGCGGAGCAATCATGTATTTCTTGCCCTCGTTGTCGTCAAGCGCATATCTGCTGTCATCCATCACCAGATATTGCGGACACGTCTCCACATACACCGTCTGTCCCTGTGCCCTTGCTTGCTCAATTTCGGCATAGCCTTCCTTGGAACTTAAGTGCACGATGATGACTGGTGTATCGACGCATTTGGCGATTTTTAAGATACGGCTGACTGCCTCTGCTTCCGCGAGCGCCGGTCTTGTTGCCGGATAGTCCGCCACATGTTTTCTGTCACCCTTTTCCCGGAGGGTTTCCTCCAGGCGTGCATCGATCAAGCCTTTGTTCTCACAATGCACCCCTGCGATTCCACCAAGCTCCTTTAACCGGGTGAGGATTTCATAAATGCTCTTGTCATCCACTACCATGGCATCGTAGGTCGTATATAATTTAAAAGAATGAATTCCGCCGGCGACAATCTCGCCAAGTTCTTCGCTGATTTTCTCATTCCAGTCCGAAAGCGCAAGGTGGAATGCATAATCGCAATTTGCCTTTCCATCTGCCTTCTCATGCCAGTGAGAAAGCGCAAAGGCAAGAGACTCACCCTTATTCTGCGTAGCAAAATCGATGATGCAGGTCGTTCCTCCGGCAAGCTCGGCTCTGGTTCCCGTATCAAATCCATCAATGGTGACTGTCCCCGATACATCCAAATCCATGTGGGTATGAGCATCGATAAATCCAGGGAAGAGATATTTTCCAGCCACATCTACTATTTCAGCCTCCCCATCTTCCAGATTTTCTCCGATTTCCAGAATTGTCTCACCGTCCGTCAAGACATCTGCCTGTTTGATTTCACTGCCGCTTACAACGCTGCCGCCGCGGAATAATCGTTTCATTCTACTGACCTTCTTTCTGTCGTCTTATTCTATGACTTATCCTAACAAATATGTGTAATCACTGCAAACAGTTTCGATTACTTTCTGAAGTCCTGTCGGAAGTTTTGTCTCTTCTCCCTTTGTCCACAGGAACTCTTCGCCAAGGAATCTCACCTTGCAGCTTACTTTTTCTTTATCTAAAACTGCAAATCCCTGATTCTTGCTGTCTGCCATATCTTTTTCATTTGCAAATAATGTAAATTTATCCAAATACGGTGCACTTGCGTATGGGCAGAATACAAGACAGTTGCCGCATTCGTTGCACATATAATCTACATGGATGATCTGTGCCTTTGCCATACCAGGTACTTTGATGGAGATGTTTGCGCGGTTCGGGCAAACATCCACACAGTTCTCACATACGGAAGAACAGCACAGACAACGCTCAGATTCTTTCTTCTCGCCCGGCTCATCCAGAATACCTTTCTTCTGATAGAGAACTTCCGGTGCAACGCTCTCGCTCATGCTGTCAGAAATTTTTCTTCCTGCAATCGCTTCTGCCGCTGTGATCGCATTTGCCATTCCTTTTACAACCAGGGAAGGTCCAAACAGACCATCACCAATGACATAAACACCTTCCAGATTTGTCTCAAGCTGATCGGAAACAAGCACACGGCCTTTCTCGTCCACGTTGATTCCATTTGCCTGATAGAAGTCGGTCGGAACTTTCTCTCCAACTGCCGCAATCACGGTATCAGCCGGAACGCTTACTACCTTTCCTGTAGCAGCAACACTTGCTCTTCCGGAAGCGTCTGCTGCACCAAGAGCCATCTCATTGCATACAAGCTGTCCGTCTTCCATCTTCACAGGAGCAAGCAGTTCTCTGAATTCTACACCGTCATCAATCGCAAGCAGTAATTCATGCTCATCTGCCGGCATATAACGTTTTGTTCTGCGATATACCAGATACACATGCTCCACGCCTTCGCATCTCTTCGCTGCTCTTGCCGTATCCATCGCAGTATTTCCACCGCCGATGACAACTACGTTCTTGCCAAGATCCACTTTTCCGCCTGTTTGGTTGAAGTTTTCCAGAAATTCCAGTGCGTTTACTGCCTGTTTTCCTTCCAGTTCCAGCTGTCCGCGTTTGTAGGCACCAACCGCAAGAATGACATTGTCATACTGCTCTCTCAATGTTTCTACAGAAGGAGCCTCTGCGCCGCAGAGAATCTTCACGCCGAGCTTCTCAAGCAGGGAAGCGTCTTTTCCGATTACGTTGTCATCAATACGGAAATCTGGAATCACTGCACTGACAATACCGCCGAGTTTTTCTCTCTTCTCATAAATCGTCACGTTTGCTCCCAGTCTTGCCAGATAGAACGCTGCTGCCATACCGGATGGACCACCGCCGACTACAGCAACTGTCTTATCGCAGCCACCCTCTACTTTCAGAGTCTCTATTGCTTTTTCGTATGCATTTTCTGCACAGGTCAGTTTTGTATCGCGAATCTGAACGGATGTCTCATAGAAATTACGTGTACAATGTCCCTGACATGGATGTGCACAGATACTTCCTGTGATAAACGGAAGCGCATTTCTGTTTAAGATTACATTCAAAGCTTCCTCGTATTTACCTTCGCCTGCAAGCTGCATGTAAGTGGTAATCTCCTGATGGATTGGACATGCATCTTCACATGGCGCTGTGTAGCAATCAAGAAGCGGTACTCTCTCACTGCTCTTTCTTGATGGCGGAAGTTTTGCGGGTTTTACATGATGCTTGTCTGTGATAGCATCCTCAGCAACCTGATTCAGCGCTGCAACATCAATGCCGGTAAACGGCTTCTTGCCCTGTGCATCCAGAATCTCAGCCATCTGTTTGAGTCTCTGGTATCCGCCTGGTTTCAGAATCGTTGTTGCAACTGTTACCGGCCACACACCAGCACCTACAATCTTATCGATGTTAAACGCATCTGCTCCGCCTGAGTAAGCGATACGAAGTTTTCCGTCAAACTCTCTGGACAGTTTTGCTGCCAGGGAAATGGACAGTGGATACAGAGATTTACCGGACATATACATCTCTTCACTTGGAAGCTCGTTTCTTGTCACATCTACCGGGAAGGTATTTGTAATCTTCACACCAAATTCCAGTCCCAGATCGTCAGACAGCTTCATCAGTCTCTGCAGCATTGGAACTGCATCCTTATACTGAAGGTCATCCTCGAAATGGAATCTTCCAAATGCAATGTAATCATAACCCATCTGATCCAGAGTTGCGCGTGCAAAATCATATCCCAGAAGTGTTGGATTGCATTTGATAAAAGTATTCATATGTTTCTCTGTCAGCAGGTAATTCGCAATGCTTTCGATTTCCTGTGGAGGACATCCGTGCAGAGTAGAAATCGTTGCAGAATTACAGATGAGCGGAGAAATGCTCTCGATATCTTCTTTTGTTACATGTTTAAATTCGTCTGCATGTGCAAGAAGTACTTTTTTACATTCTTTGAATGTCTCGGTATCTTCTGCATTCTTCATGCTCTCGATAAAGGTATTGATCTTTTCAGATTTGATGCCGGCCAGATCGTATCCGACACTGATGTTGAACTGGAATCCATCCATGCTTCCCAGTCCGTATTCCTTTGCCATAAAGGACAGAAGGAACCATGCTTTGATATATTCATCCTGTGCCTGCGGTACATACAGCTCTGTCGACCACTCACAGTTGTAACACTCGTCATCTGCTTTGATACATGGTTTGTTGACACAGGCTGCCAGTTCAGCACCGTCCATAATCTGAACAGTTTTCAGCTCGAAAAAACGCGCTCCTGCATAATAAGAAGCAACGATATTCTGTGCCAGCTGGCTGTTCGGGCCTGCTGCAGGTCCGATCGGGGTCTCCAGTTTTCTTCCAAAAATAGTCTGTACCTTCTGTGGATCTGCCACGTATGGTCTATGTACTCCAAATACCGTACCTTTGGTATCATGCTCTTCGATTGTCCATTTTAATAACTGCTCAAATGGCATACAGCTCATCATATCACTCATATCTTCGCTCCTCCTTATCCGTTAATGCTCTTCCACAGTTTTGCAGAGGATTCTCTGCATTTTGCGTAAGCTTCTTCTACATCCACAACGGTTACTTCACGATCTTTCATCAGAACTTTTCCGTTTGCGATCGTTGTCACAACATCTCGTCCTGTCATACCGAACAGAATATGTCCGTTGATGTTGTTTTCATCCAGATGTGTCGGTGCAATGTAATCTACCACGATCACATCGGCTGCTGCTCCCTCTTTTAATACACCAAGAGGTGCTTTGAAATAACGGTTTGCAATTGCCGCATTGTTCTCAAATAACATCTTCGGAACCTCTCCCCATGCTGCATTTGCATCACACAGATGATGTTTGTGGAGTACGTTTGCCACTTTATAGGACTCTGTCATGTCGTGCGTATAACCGTCTGTTCCAAGACCGGTCAGAATGCCTCTGTGAACCAGTTCCATGGTCGGAGGGCACCCGCATGCGTTACCCATGTTAGACTCTGGATTGTGAACGACCATCGTATTCGTATCTTTGATCAGCTCCATCTCATGAGGATTGATGTAGATACAATGTCCAAGAAGTGTCTTCTCCCCGAGAATGTTGCAGTCCATCAGTCGGTCTACAATGCGTTTTCCATATTTTTTGAGGCAGTCATGAAGATCTTCAATGCCTTCTGCCACATGAATGTGATATCCTACTTCCTCAGGCTTGTTCGCAGCTGCCAGTTCCATAGTCTCATCAGAGATTGTAAACTGTGCATGCATACCCATCATGCCGGCCAGCATATCAGAATCATCTTTTAATGCATAACGGATAAATTCTGCATTTTCCATCACGGCCTCACGAGCCTTATCCATTCCGTCTCTGTCGGAAACTTCATAACAAAGGCAGGAACGAATACCCAGCTCTTTTGCTACATCTGCAATCGTAAACAGACTGTCTTTGATATGTCCAAAGCTTGCATGGTGGTCAAAGATGGTTGTCACACCATTTCGGATACAGGAAATCATCGTATCCATCGCACTGTATTTTGTCTGTTCCAGTGTCAGCTTTCTGTCGATGGTCCACCACTGGCCATCCAGAATGTCGAGGAATCCTTTCGGGTTGTATCCCTTGATACTCAGTCCTCTCGCCATGGCACTGTAAATATGCTCATGTGTATTGATAAATGCAGGCATAATCAGCTTGCCTTTTGCATCGATATATTCTGCATCTTTGTATTTTTCTCTGATTTCTTTCGTCGTGCCGATCTCGGAAATCTTTGTTCCCTCAATCGCAACCGCACCATTTTCAATATATGGAAGGTCGTTGTTTCTCGTAATCAGTTTACCATTTCCTACTACTAACATGATTGTGGCCTCCTTATTTTTTCAATATTTTTGCCTACTGTTGTTCATTTTTCGGTTTGGGAAGCACCAGATTCAAAATAATTGCGGAGATTGTCGCAACCACAACCGGTGATTTACCAAACACAGTTGTTACCCATGCCGGGAAGGAAGACAGAGCTGCATTTGCCTGAGTGATACCCATGCCAAGTGCGATGGACAGTCCGACGATGGTTGTATTTCTGTAATCCATCGGTGCTGTTGTGATCAGCTTCACACCTGTCATTGCAATCGAAGCAAATACGGAAACCGTAGCTCCTCCTAAAACACAATATGGGATGGTAGTTAAAATAGATGAAAATTTCGGAATCAGTCCTGCAATCAAAAGGATGCCTGCTGCCATTCCAAATACGCGTTTTGCTACTACTTTTGTTGATGATACAATACCTACATTCTGGCTGTATGTCGCAGTCGGAAGTCCGCCAAACAACGCACACACAACATTACTGATACCATATGCAACAATACCGCCATTCAGTTCTTCATCTGTCGGCATTCTGTCCAGACCGCCTGTGGTCGTCGCAGAAAAATCTCCGATCGCCTGAATGGAGTTGATTGCAAACAGTACGCCCAGTGCCACACAGGCAGAAGGCTCAAACGTCACACCAAAATGAAGGGGACTCGGAAGCTGGAACCAGGCTGCATCTGCAACGGAGGCAAAGCTTACCATACCAAAACACATCGATACGGCATAGCCAACAACAATACCGATCAAAATAGATGCCAGTTTCCAGATACCTTTTCCATAATGGTTCAATGCAGTTACAATGATTAATGTAATAAATGCTACCAACCAGTTCTGCCAGGAACCATAACTGGAATTGCTCGTTCCGCCCGCCATATAATTAATCGCAGTCGGATAAAGAGAAAGTCCAATAGCAAACACTACTGTACCCGTGATCAGCGGTGGGAAGAATTTACGAATCTGTTTGATAAAGATTCCTACAAGAACCGCTATTACACCGCCGACAATCTGTGCTCCGAGAATCGTTGCGACATCAAAAGAGCCTGCGATTGCCTGCATCGTGGGTACATACGCAAAACTAATCCCCATAATAACCGGAAGACCTGATCCGATTCTGATCTTTCCTTTACCAAGCGGATACAACTGTATAAATGTTGTAAGTGCCGACATCACCAGTGCAGCCTGAATTAGAATTACAGAATCTCTGGGAGACAGCCCCGCTGCTCCCGCAACAATGATCGCAGGTGTTACGCATCCGACGATCATAGCCACTACGTGCTGAAGTGCCAGAGGAAGCGCCTGTGATGCGGACGGCTTTCCCTGAATCTGAAATAGTTCTTCCGATGTTTTTGCTTCTTTACCCATTCTTCCTCCTTACTCTCTTCTGACGGACTTTCCTCTCTTACCCTTATTATGGAAAGTCCGCCCCGAGAACCGTTTCATCATTGGCTGGTCCCATGGCTCCTCGCCAATTTTCTGTCAAATGAAAGAGTCGACAAAAGCTCTGCTTCGTACTGTACATTATATGAATATAATAGAGAGACCCTGTACAGAACTGCGCACTGCTTTCGTTCGATGCAATTGGTTTTTCTTCTATAAGTAGAAATTACCGTCTTCACGAATCCATGCAAACCAACTGCATATCTGAGAAAAATTTTGCACAAAAACCTCTTCTGTTTTCGTACACTTTTACCAAATCTCTCTTTCGTTGTCACCATATTACCATCATTTTCTCCAATTTGCAATACCTTTCATAAAAATTTTTTTGTTTGCTAAAAATTTTTTATTTTTTCTCTTGCATTTTTATTTTTTTCTGTTATGATGGAATCAGAGAGACCGAGAACCACTTTTTTAAAACGTAAAATCATCACCATATCGAAGGAGGATATGAACATGGGCAACAAACAAGAAAACATTTTAAAATGGACTCTTAACAATATTGCCAAAAGCGACGACAAACAGGTACAGAATATGTCTCTGGAAGAAATGGCAAAAGCAAGCAATTTCCATAAAAGCTTTCCACAGTATTCTGTCACACCTTTAACCAGACTGCAGAACCTCGCAGACTATCTCGGACTGAAACGTTTATATGTAAAAGACGAATCTTATCGTTTTGGACTGAATGCTTTCAAAGTACTCGGCGGATCCTATGCGATCGCAAGATACATCGCACAGCAGCTCGACAAAGACGTAAGCGAAGTTCCATACAACGTACTGACTTCTGATAAATTAAGAGAAGAGTTTGGTCAGGCAACCTTCTTTACTGCAACAGACGGAAATCACGGACGCGGCGTTGCATGGGCAGCAAACAGACTCGGTCAGAAATGTGTCGTAAGAATGCCGAAAGGAACGACACAGACTCGTCTGGAAAACATTGCAAAAGAAAATGCAACCGTTACGATTGAAGATCTGAACTACGACGAGTGCGTAAGAATGGCTGCAAAAGAAGCCGAAGGTACCGAGCGTGGAATCATCATTCAGGATACTGCCTGGGATGGTTATGAAGAGATTCCTACCTGGATCATGCAGGGATATGGAACACTCGCAATGGAAACTGACCAGCAGCTCGAAGAAGACCAAAGCCGTCCGACACATATTTTCATTCAGGCAGGTGTTGGTTCTCTGGCCGGTGCTGTTATTGGATATTTTTCAAACCGCTTCAAAGAAAATCCTCCAATCATGGTTGTTGTAGAAGCCGGTGCTGCTGACTGCCTGTACCGCTCTGCTGTTCAGGCTGACGGAAACCGCGTAGATGTAACTGGAGATATGCTTACCATTATGGCAGGTCTGGCATGCGGCGAAGCAAATACCGTATCCTGGGATATTTTAAGAAACCATGCAAATGCATTTGTTTCCTGTCCGGACTGGGTAAGTGCAAACGGAACACGTATTTACGGCTGTCCTCTTCCAGGCGACAAACAGGTAACTTCCGGTGAATCTGGTTCTGTTACGATGGGTCTTGTTCATGCAATCATGACAAAACCAGAATACGCTGATTTGAAAGAGGCACTGAAACTGAATGCTGATTCTGAAGTTCTGCTGGTATCTTCCGAGGGTGATACAGACCCGACTCGCTATCGTGAAATCGTTTGGGACGGACTTTGCGGAACAGACAAACGCCCGTTTGCTGATCTGGAGAACAATTAAACCATACATATCTACTTATTATATAGGAGGAAAGAAACATGTTTGATTTTGATAAAGTAAAAGCTGCTGCTGAAGGATACGAAAAAGATATGACTGCATTCTTACGTGCAATCGTAAAAAACCCAGGCGAAAGTTGTGACGAGAAGGCTCATATTGATACCATTGCCGCTGAGATGAAAAAAGTTGGATTTGATGAAGTAGTCATCGATCCACAGGGTAACGTCATCGGTTATATGGGAACCGGCGACAAGATCATCGCTTACGATGCACACATCGACACCGTAGGTATCGGAAACATCGAAAACTGGACCTTTGATCCATACGAAGGCTATGAGACAGAGACAGAAATCGGCGGACGCGGCGTTTCTGACCAGTGCGGCGGTATCGTTTCTGCTGTATACGGCGCAAAGATCATGAAAGACCTCGACCTTATTCCGGAAGGATGCAAGATCATGGTTGTCGGAACAGTTCAGGAAGAAGACTGCGACGGACTTTGCTGGCAGTACATCATCAACGAAGACAAGGTTCGCCCGGAATTCGTTGTATCCACAGAGCCGACTGACGGTGGTATCTACCGCGGACAGAGAGGACGTATGGAAATCCGTGTAGACGTAAAAGGTGTTTCCTGCCACGGTTCTGCTCCGGAGCGCGGAGACAACGCCATCTACAAAATGGCTGACATTCTTCAGGACATCCGTGCACTGAACGAAAACGATGCAGAAGACGGAACAGAGATCAAAGGTCTTGTAAAAATGCTGGATCCAAAATACAACAAAGACTGGGAAGAGGCTCGTTTCCTTGGACGCGGAACTGTTACAACATCCCAGATCTTCTATACCTCTCCAAGCCGCTGTGCAGTTGCTGACTCCTGCTCCGTATCTCTGGACCGCCGTATGACATTCGGTGAGACATGGGAAAGCTGTCTGGATGAGATCCGCGCACTTCCAAGCGTTCAGAAATATGGCGACGATGTAAAAGTTTCCATGTACAACTACGATCGTCCATCTTACACAGGATGTGTATATGAGATTGAGTGCTACTTCCCAACATGGGCAATTCCGAAGGATCACAAAGTAACACAGGCTCTGGAAGCTACTTACAAAGGTCTGTACGGTGACAAACGTATCGGTGCTGAGGAAACTCTTGAGATGAGACAGGCTCGCCCACTGACAGACAAATGGACATTCTCCACAAACGGCGTATCCATCATGGGAAGAAACGGCATTCCATGCATCGGATTCGGACCTGGTGCAGAGGCTCAGGCTCACGCTCCAAACGAGAAAACATGGAAACAGGATCTCGTTACCTGCGCTGCTGTTTACGCTGCACTGCCTGCACAGTACTGCAAATAATTCATTTTGAACATTATTTTCGTTTTTTACCTATAAAAATCTAAAAATATAAAATATATCATTAGGGGGATATTTAAATATGAAAACTTTACAGACTTATATCGACAAACTCAACGCTTTAAACTTCAAAGACATGTACAATGGTGACTTCTTCCTGACATGGGAAAAAACTGACGACGAAATCGAAGCTGTATTCACACTGGCAGATGCTCTTCGCTACATGAGAGAAAACAACATCTCCACAAAAGTATTCGAGAGCGGCCTTGGAATTTCCTTATTCCGTGACAACTCCACACGTACACGCTTCTCTTTCGCTTCCGCTTGTAACCTGTTAGGTCTTGAAGTACAGGATCTGGACGAAGGAAAATCTCAGGTAGCTCACGGTGAGACTGTTCGTGAGACAGCAAACATGATCTCCTTCATGGCTGACGTTATTGGTATCCGCGATGATATGTACATCGGAAAAGGAAACAAATACATGCATGAAGTTGTTGACGCTGTGACACAGGGAAACAAAGATGGTATTCTTGAGCAGAAACCAACACTCGTAAACCTGCAGTGTGATATCGACCATCCGACACAGGCGATGGCAGATATGCTCCACATCATCCATGAGTTTGGCGGTGTTGAGAATCTGAAAGGCAAAAAACTGGCTATGACATGGGCTTACTCTCCATCTTACGGAAAACCATTATCTGTTCCGCAGGGAATCATCGGTCTGATGACTCGTTTCGGTATGGACGTTGTTCTTGCTCATCCAGAAGGATACGAAGTATTCCCGGAAGTAGAGGCAGTAGCTGCAGCAAACGCTGAGAAATCCGGCGGTTCCTTCACAAAGACAAACAACATGGCAGAAGCATTCAAAGATGCTGATATCGTATATCCAAAGAGCTGGGCTCCATTCGCTGCAATGGAAAAACGTACCGAGCTGTACGGAAACGGCGACACAGAAGGCATCAAAGCTCTCGAGAAAGAGCTTCTTGCTCAGAACGCAGAGCACAAAGACTGGGCTTGCACAGAAGAACTCATGGCTACCACAAAAGACGGCAAAGCACTTTACATGCACTGCCTGCCGGCTGACATCACAGGCGTAAGCTGTAAAGAAGGCGAAGTAGACGCAAGCGTATTCGATCGCTACAGAGATCCGTTATACAAAGAAGCAAGCTACAAACCATACATCATCGCTGCTATGATCTTCCTCGCTAAATTTGCTGATCCGGCTGACATCCTGAAGAAACTGGAAGAAAAAGGCACTCCTAGAGTATTCAAATAAAAAACAGGAGGCAGATTGCTATGGCTAAGAAAAAACGAATCGTTATCGCCCTGGGCGGTAACGCACTTGGAAACACACTTCCGGAACAGATGACCGCAGTCAAGATTACTGCAAAGGCAATCGTTGATCTGATTGAAGAAGGCTGCGAAGTTGTTGTCGCTCATGGTAACGGCCCACAGGTCGGCATGGTAAACAATGCCATGATCGCCCTGACTCATGAGGATCCGCAGCAGCCAAACACTCCTCTCTCCGTCTGTGTTGCCATGAGCCAGGCTTACATCGGCTACGACCTTCAGAACGCTCTTCGCGAAGAGCTTCTGAACCGTGGCATCACCGATATGCCGGTTGCGACCATGATCACACAGGTTCGCGTGGACGAAAAGGATCCGGCATTTGAGGCTCCTTCCAAGCCAATCGGAAAGTTTGTCTCTGCTGAACAGGCAAAAATGATGGAAGAAAAATACAATTATATCATGAAAGAAGACTCCGGACGAGGCTACCGTCGTGTCGTAGCTTCTCCGAAGCCTGTGGAAATCGTTGAGATTGGTACCATCCGCACCATGGTCGATTCCGGAGACCTTGTGATCGCATGCGGCGGCGGCGGAATCCCTGTCATCCGTCAGGGCAACCACTTAAAAGGTGCCAGTGCAGTTATCGACAAAGATTTCGCAAGCTGTCTTCTCGCAAAAGAGCTGGATGCAGATTACCTGATCATTCTGACCGCAGTTGAAAAAGTTGCCATCAACTTCGGAAAACCGGATGAAAAATGGCTCAGCGACCTCTCCGTCAAGGAAGCAAGCCAGTACATCAGCGAAGGTCATTTCGCACCAGGCTCCATGCTGCCGAAGGTGCAGGCAGCCGTAGACTTTGCCCAGTCAAAACCGGGACGCACCGCACTCATTACCCTCCTTGAAAAATCAAGAGATGCCATCCAGGGCAAAACCGGAACGATGTTCCATGCATAAATTCCTACCTCTAATCTAAAAACACCCCCGACAGTTTTGTTGCTTGCTGTCGGGGGTGTTTGATTTATTCTAATAGTTTTTTACCAGTTCCAGTGTCTTCTCAATATCTTCACTGGTATGCGCATCCGAGAGGAACATCGCCTCAAACTGCGCCGGTGCAAGATGCACACCATGGTTCAGCATGTAATGAAAATAATCCGCATAAGCCTTTGTGTCAGAAGTTTTTGCAGAAGCATAATCCGTTACGTTCTCAGTAGTAAAGAACACACAGCCCAGAGAACCGATATGATTTACGCGACACGGAGCATTCTTCTTGGCAAGAATTTCTGTGATGCTGCCGTACAGCTTCTCTCCTTTTTCCTCCAGTTTCTGATAGATATCCGGATTCTCGTACAGGATTCTCAGCTGTGTCAGACCTGCAGCCATCGCAATCGGATTGCCGCTTAAGGTACCGGCCTGATAAACAGGACCTGCCGGGGAAACCATCTCCATAACCTCTTTTCTTCCGCCGTAAGCGCCTACCGGCATACCTGCTCCAATAATCTTTCCATAAGTAGTCAAATCCGGTGTCACACCAAAACGTCCCTGTGCCCCTGTAAATCCAAGACGGAAACCAGTAATCACCTCATCAAAAATCAGCAGCGCACCGTTTTTTGTACAAAGATCACGCAGTCCCTGCAAAAATCCTTCTTCCGGCAGTACCACACCCATATTGGCGCCTACCGGCTCCACAATCACGGCTGCTACCTGACCTTCGTTTGCCTCCATAATCTGACGAACATTGTCCAGATCATTGTAGACAGCTGTCAGCGTATCCTGTGTACAGCCCTTGGTCACACCGGCACTGTCCGGAACGCCGCTTGTCATCACACCGGAACCGGCGCTGACCAGCATGGCATCACTGTGTCCGTGATAACATCCGGCAAATTTGATGATCTTATCTCTTCCTGTATAACCTCTTGCCGCACGAAGCGCACTCATAACCGCCTCTGTACCGGAGTTTACCATACGGATCATCTCAATCGACGGAATTCTCTCACAGATAAACTCTGCCATTTCCACCTCAATCTCGGTGGCACATCCAAAACTCAATCCATTCTCGGCAGCTTTCACGACAGCCTCACGAATCGCCGGATGGTCATGTCCGAGAATGCAAGGTCCCCAGGAATCAATGTAATCAATGTATTCGTTTCCATCCACATCAAAAATGTGGCTTCCTTTTGCTTTTTTGATAAATCTCGGTGTGCCTCCGATGGAGCCGAATGCACGCACCGGACTGTTGACGCCTCCCGGAATGCATTTTACGGCTCTCTCAAATAATGCTTCAGATCTTTCAGCCATTACCCAATTCTCCCTTCATCCATAAACTTCGCCAGTTCTTTTGCAAAATAAGTCAAATAAATCTCTGCACCGGCGCGATACGTGCTGACAGCCATTTCACAGATGACGCGATCTTCTTCCATATATCCAAGCTTCGCTGCCGCTTTTGCCATTGCATATTCCCCGCTTACGCTGTAAGCTGCAACCGGAAGGTTGATTTCTCTCGATACATCGGAAATGATATCAAGATAAGAAAGCGCCGGTTTTACCATAATGATATCTGCACCTTCTTCCACATCGAGGAGTGCCTCTTTCAGTCCTTCCTTTCGGTTGTGAGGATCCATCTGATAACTCTTTCTGTCTCCAAATGCCGGTGCGGAACCTGCCGCATCGCGGAACGGGCCATAAAATGCAGACGCATATTTTACTGCATAAGACATGATCGGTGTTTCCTTAAATCCATTTTCATCGAGTTTGTTACGGATCGCCAGCACTCTTCCATCCATCATATCGGAAGGTGCTACCATATCTGCGCCTGCCTGCACATGAGACAGTGCTGTTTTTGACAAAAGCTCCAGTGTCTGGTCATTTTCTACATCATGGCCGCAGAGCACACCGCAATGTCCATGAGAAGTGTACTCACACATACACACATCGGTAATATAATACAAGTCAGGAAAACGCTTTTTACCTTCGCGAAGCGCGCGCTGTACAATGCCATCCTCCGCGTACGCCTGGGATCCCACCGGATCCTTCACTGCCGGAATGCCAAACAGCATCAGGTTGGATACGCCCGCCTCAGAAAGCCTCTCCAGTTCATACGGAAGACGGTCCACGCTGTAGCGAAACTGTCCCGGCATTGTAGGAATCTCCTCCTCAATATTTTCTCCATCTATGACAAATAACGGATAGATCAGCGAAGATTTGTCCATTCTTGTCTCTCTCACCATTCGTCTGACGTGTTCATTTCCTCTGATTCTTCTCGGTCTCTTAATCATTTTGTCCATCTCCTTCATTTTTCATATCAATGACCAGCTGTACCAGACTGTCCATGGTCGCCTTCTCGGCCATCCAGGTCTGCATACCATATTTCTCAGCCTCTGCTCTCGTCTGTTTTCCGATGCAGGCTGCCTTTACCTTACTGAAATCCAGACCTTTTACCGCTTCTGCGAAGCCTCTTACCGTAGATGCGCTGGTGAAAACTGCGCAGTCAATTTTTCCTTTTTCAAATTCTGCCGCCTCATCAATGATATCCTGACTTTCATAACAGGTGCGGTACGTCGGGATATCATCCACACAGGCACCAGCCTCTTCCAGAATCTTCACCAGTTCCGGATTCCCGGCTTCTGCTCTCGGAATCAGGATTTTCTCTTTGCCGGATAACTGTGCCGCAAGTGCTCTTGCGAGATTTTCTCCATCATAAATCTCCGGCATCAGATCCACAAAAAGACCTCTCTCACGAAGTGCTTTCTTTGTCCCCTCGCCAATCGCCGCAATTTTCACGCTTCCAAGCGCACGGATGTCACAGCACTCCTTCTTCATCTGTTCAAAAAATATTTTCACACCGGTCGGACTGGTAAATACCAGCCACTGATACTCATTCATCTGCTTCCATGCACGGCGAAGTGCTTCGTTGTCTTCAATCGCCTCTGTGCGAATAGCCGGAAGCTCCAGCACTTCCGCTCCCTGTGCGCGCAGCTTCTGTGCCGTAGAGGAAATCAGATCTCTCGGACGAGTCAGAAGCACTTTATAACCGGCCAGAGGAAGCTCCTCATACCATGCAAACTCTTTTTCCAGACTGCACACTTTGCCCACCACGATAATCGCAGGTGTCTCAATTCCCTGTCGGTCCACTTCTGCCTTCAGCGTTCCCACAGTCGCCACGATCCGCTTCTGCCCCGCAGTTGTTCCCTGCTGCAGAATGGCGGCCGGCATATCTGCATCCATACCGGCCTTCATCAGACAGTTACAGATATCTTCCAGTGCGCCCACGCCCATCAGAAACACAAGTGTTCCTTTGGTTCGCACCAGTGCCTCAAAATCAATATCATACTCCATTCCTGCTTTTTTGTGTCCTGTAATGATATGCAGAGACGAACAGAAATCTCTGTGCGTCACCGGAATTCCGTTGTAGGCAGGTACCGCCAGCGGGGAAGTCACACCGGGCACGATTTCATAGGGAATCTGATGTTCCTTCAAAAGTACCAGTTCCTCGCCGCCTCTTCCGAACAGGAACGGATCTCCGCCCTTGAGACGCACAACGCGATATCCTTTCTGCGCCTGTTCCAGAAGGACCTGATTGATTCCCTCCTGGGGAAGTGTGTGATTGCCCGCACGTTTTCCCACATTAATGGTAATTGCGTCTTTGGGGATCATCGAGAGTACACCCTGCCCGACCAGGCTGTCATAGACCACCACTTCTGCATTCTGCAGTACTTCCATTCCTTTTTTGGTAAACAGGCCGATATCTCCCGGCCCGGCTCCCACCAGCCATACTTTTCCTGTCGTCATGATTTTGCCACCTCATATGTTTCTTTCATTCTTTTTGCCAGTTTCTCACCGAGTCTTTCACACTCGCTGCGCTCTCCCTGTATCTTTTCCTTAAAATATTCTCCCGTACTCTCCACATAGTACAGCCCTTCCAGAGTCAATGTGTTTCCATCTAATGTTGCGTGCGCTGCCACAGGAGAAGAACATCCGCCGTCCAGATAACGCACAAACGCACGTTCTGCCAAGGCAGCGCACGCTCCGTCTGCATCGCCGTAGCCATCCAGATAGGAATAATCCTCCCCAGCTTTTCCCTGCACGGCAAGAATGCCCTGTCCGGCTGCCGGAAGAATCTCATCCACCTCAAAATAACGACTGATTCTGTGTTCCAAATGCAGTCTCTTCACACCGGCCGCCGCCAGCACCAGCGCACTATACTCTCCTGCGTCCAGCTTGCGAAGACGTGTCTGGAGATTTCCACGCACACTTTTGCATTCCATATCCGGAAACAGTTTCTTTAACTGCAAAACTCTTCGAAGGCTTGAGCTTCCAATGGGCTTGCTTTTGTCCAGTTCTGTCACACCTTCCGGCAGAATCAGGACATCTCTTGGATCTTCTCTCTTCGAAAATGCCAAAACCGGAAGATCTTCTGACACCTCCATCGGCAAATCTTTGAGACTGTGTACAGACAGTTGACTCCTTCCGTCAACAAGTGCCTTGTCCAGCTCTTTGACAAATAATCCCTTTCCGCCGACTTTATCCAAAGTCCTGTCTAATATTTTATCCCCGGTCGTTTTCATGGTCAGAAGCTCCACATCCAGATCCGGGTTATTTTTCGCTATGAAATCACGCACCATCTCACTTTGAATGACTGCCAGCCTGCTCTCACGGCTTCCAATGATAACCTTTCTTTTCTCCATATCTTTGCGGTTCTCTCCTCTATAAAATATGTTTCTATATGTCACGACTACTCAACAATTCGTCCCTGCATACATTTTTCAATGGCAATCCTTGCCTCTTTTGCCTTTCTGTGATTTTTTCCGGAAGCATTGATTCCGATGGTCAGTTCCTCTCTTAGCACCACACCGGGAAAATGAAAATCGCACAGCATCTGGTTGCTGCACACATTCACCGGGATTCCTCTCTTTCGGCATTCCTGTCCGATTTCCTCATTCACTGCATTCTGGCTTGTCGCCGCACACACCATGTGCATGCCGTCCAGATCTTCCAAAACATACGCACGGATCTCAAGACAAATCTGCCCCTCCTGTGCCCACTGTCTGATTTTTTCAGAACACTCCGGTGCAACCACGGTAATCGACGACGCAAACTGCAAAAGCGTCTCAATTCTTCGCTGTGCAATCTTTCCTGCTCCTACGACAAGAATTTTCCATTCTGAAATATCCACAAACATCGGAAACAGACGCTTTTGACTACTCTTCATACACTTTCTCCAATCCAGCCACACATTCCGCAAATGCCTGCTGCTCCAGTGAATCACGCAACCCAAAAATCATCTTGTTGACCACTTTTCCTGCTGCTGTATCGATGCACTCCAAAAGCTCCTGCTGCTCTTGCGTGCTCAGCGGAAGTGCACGCATAATTTTATGTATTCGAAGATTCAGATCCTTCACCGCTTCCGCCTTAATCTCATCGATTCTCGGAAACAGATCTTTTCCGGAATACCAGTTTTCAAATTCAGCCATCTGTTCCCGCACGATTGCTCCGGCCTGTGCAAGACTTTCCTCCAGTTCCTTCGGCGTCTCCTTCAACCGAAAACTGTCCATGTCGTACAACGTAATATCCTCACGTTCCCCAAGCTTCGGCTCGATGTCTCTCGGAACGGCAAGGTCAATCAAAATCAACGGCTTTTCCAGAACAATCTCAGCAAACAGTTCCTCCCGAAGTGTAAAATTGGGACTCGCCGTAGCACTAACTATAAGGTCACACTGAGGAAGATACTCCATGCGCTCTCCATAATTGATACGCTTGCATCCGACAGGAATGTTCACAACACCGCTTCGGTACTGACGGACCGTTACCGTCACATCCGCACCGGCTTCCCGCAGCGTCTGTGCCGCCATTTTTCCCATCTCACCATTTCCAATCACCATGCAGGTTTTTCCCCGAACCGTATAATCCTCCTTCTCCAGAAACTGGATTGCCTGATGAATCACGGAAGGATTTCCCCTGGAAAAAGCGACATTTGTCTTGATTTTTTTGCCTGCCGTGACAGCCATACGAAACAGTACTTCCAGCACATTGTCTGTTGTATAGTGCTCCCGTGCCAGCGTCAGTGCATCTTTGACCTGCGTCAAAATCTGATCTTCCCCCAAAATCTGTGACTTTAAGCCACTGGTCAGATAAAACAGATGCTCTACAGCCTCCTCTTCCTGACGCTTTGTAAAATAGGACTGAAAATCCCCGTCCTCAATTCCCTTTAATTCACACAATTGCTGATACAGATCTCTCTCGCAGTCCTCTGCAGTACTAATCCACAATTCCATGCGGTTACAAGTCGAAAGAATCACACACCCCAACACGCCTTCCTGTTCTTTCACACGCTCCATAGCCTCACCGGCATTCTTTTTCGTAAAAGAAAATAAGGCACGAATGTCCACCGGTGCCCTGCTGTGGTCAATTCCAATCATTGAAATCACAATCTACACTCCTCCAGATTTCCTATTCTTCCATAATTGCTCCATATTCACGATTTTTCGTGCAATTACGCATCTCTATACACAATAAAACGCAGACAGATTTTTGTCAAGTAAAGACCGTGTATTCTTTTTCGTTACTGTTCACTCCGTTCACAGTAACTTAGCCAAAATTCATTCCAGATTGCCTAGGGAATATAATTGACAAAAAAGTGCAATAAGTGTACAATATGAACAAATCAAACATGCAGAGGTCTCCGATGGAGTTAATAGAAAAGCAAGTAGAAGCTTGCACGGTCACGCCGCTGTGAAGGTCGAGTTCATGCAAATATGTCACTGGGAAACTGGGAAGGCTGTATGAATGATGACGCCGAAGTCAGAAGAACTGCCCTGCATGGAATTACACTGGTTACGAACGATGGCTGAGTGTAAGGCAGTCCTTAAACCAAATAGGTTAAGGATTGCTTTTGTACCCGCCGTTTTGGCGGTTTTTTTATGGACAAACGAATGTTTTTCCATATTTGATTTCTCGTTCAAATAATTAAAGAGGAGGCTTTTAAATGAGCAAATTACAAAAGAAACTGTTAATCGTCAGCGCCATTTTTGCACTGTCCTTCGGGATCACACCGGTAGCATACGGCATGCATATTATGGAGGGGTATCTTCCTGTAGGCTTTTGCATCGCATGGGGTATCATCTGTATCCCATTCCTTCTGGCCGGTTTTTTCTCGATTCGAAAAACCATTGAAGCCAATCGCAAAACACTGGTACTTCTGGCCATGGCCGGCGCTTTTGTATTCGTCATTTCTTCTTTGAAGATTCCGTCCGTTACCGGAAGCTGTTCCCATATGACAGGAACCGGTCTTGGTGCGATTCTTTTCGGACCTTCTGCAGTCAGTATCCTGGGAATCATCGTCCTTTTGTTCCAGGCAATTCTGCTGGCTCACGGGGGACTGACTACTTTAGGTGCCAACACGTTTTCCATGGCAGTCGCAGGACCTTTTGTTTCCTACGGAATTTACCGGCTTGGTGTCAAATGCAAATGGAATCGTTACGTCACTGTATTTCTTGCAGCCTGCCTTGGTGATCTGTTTACCTACTGCATCACCGCTGTACAGCTTGCTCTTGCACACCATACCGATACCTCTGTCACAGTGGCTCTCGGCAAATTCCTGATGGTATTCGCCCCTACACAGATTCCGCTGGCAGTCATCGAAGGTCTGATCACCTGCATGATCGTTATGGCACTGGAAACTTACGCAAAACCGGAGCTTCGTGCGATTGGATTTATGAAGGAGGTGCACTGATATGAAAAAACGTACCATTGTCCTTTTATTAATTGCCTTGATTGTTTTGATGGCTTTTGTCCCATTGTTTGCACTCAAAGATGCTGAGTTCGGGGGCTCTGACGATGCCGGAAGCACCGTTGTAGCAGAAGTGGATTCCGGCTTTCAGCCAATTGCAGAACCAATTGTCGAAAAACTCATCGGCGGAGAGCTTCCGGGAGAAGTAGAAAGTCTTCTCTTCTGCATCCAGACCGGTATCGGCGTTGGAGTCATCGCTTTCTGTATGGGACGTCTGGTTGAACGAAAAAAACTTGGCCAGGGCGAATAACAACCAAGACCGGTGAAAGGAGTTTCCTATGATAACCATTGATAAGCTTTGTTATAATTCCAGGCTTAGATATGTAAACGCCGGTGTCAAATTCGGGTACGCAATTTCGACGCTTCTGATCTGTGTCATGAGCCATTCCATTGCGATTGCCTGTATTGTATTAGCTGTAAATGGGATTCTGACTGTATACAAGGGCGGAATCCCTTTTTTCCGCTACCGGCACTATATGGCCATTCCGCTGGCATTTCTTTTTCTCAGCACACTGGCCATCATGTTTAATCTTTCCAGAGAACCGCTGGATCTGTTTGCGATTCCCATCGGCTCCTGGTATCTGACAAGCAGCCGCCACGCATTCTTCTATTCCGTTCAGTTGATCCTGACGGCACTTTCCGGAGTATCCTGTCTCTATTTTCTGTCCTTCAACACACCGATGCCGGATATTCTGGAGACGCTGCGCCGACTGCATTGTCCCAAGATTGTCATTGAACTGATGCTTTTGATCTACCGCTTTATTTTTGTGCTGATGCGTGTGGCTTCCGCTGTCACCACAGCGCAGAATTCGAGGCTCGGCAACAAAGACTATCGGACTTCGCTGAAATGCTTCAGCAGCATGGCTTCTGTTTTGTTTGTCCGTTCCTTCAAGCAGGCAAATGCCCTTTACGACGCAATGGAAGCTCGCTGCTACGACGGAACCATCCGTGTTCTGAACGAAAATTACCCGCCTGAGAAAAAGCATATCGTTCTGACTGTATGTTTTGAAGTGTTTTTACTTCTCATCCTTATTTTGAAAGGAATGTTCCTATGAAAACGAATACACAAACCACAAAAGAGGATATCATCTTAAAAGCAGAAAACCTTTATTTCTCCTACGATGACGAAAACAGCCACTCACTCAACGGTCTGTCCCTGGAAATCAAACGCGGACACAAAGTTGCCTTTATGGGTGCCAACGGCTCCGGAAAATCGACGTTTTTTCTGTGCTGCAATGGTATTCACCGCCCTTCATCCGGCACACTGTACTTCAACGGAGAACCGATCGACTACTCCAAAAAAGGACTTTTAGATCTTCGGGCAAACGTTGGGATTATTTTCCAGGATCCGGACAACCAGCTTTTTTCCGCCAGTGTATACCAGGAGATTTCCTTTGGTATCCTCAATCTCGGCGTCTCGGAAGAAAAAGCCAAAGAAGAAGTGGAACAGGTGATTGACTACCTGGAAATCACACCGTTTCGCCATAAACCGACGCACGCACTCAGCGGAGGCCAGAAAAAGCAGGTTTCCATTGCGGACATTCTTGTCATGCATCCGGAAGTGATCATTCTTGATGAACCGGCAGCCGCGCTCGATCCCAAACACACCACGATGGTCAACCACATTGTAGACCGGCTGACTGACGAGGGGATCACGGTGCTGATGTCTACACACGATGTCAATTACGCCCTCGAATGGGCAGATGATGTCTTTCTTTTTAAAGACGGAAAAGTATTGATGCACGGTACTCCTCTGGAAGTTTTCAGCAACCAGAGTGCTCTCGCTGAAACAAATCTCGAACAGCCTGCCGTTCTTCAATTGTTCCACAGCCTCTGCCGGAAAGGAATTCTCAAATCTTCCCTTCCTCTTCCTAAAAATCTGGCTGTGTTGGAAAAATACATAGAAAACATCAATAATCAACCATTTTACGGAGGAAAAGAACTTATGAATCAGGAAAACCGCAAGGCAATCCTTGTCGTCAGCTTCGGAACCAGCTATGAAGCAACACGAAAAGTAACCATTGAAGCCATTGAAAAAGACATTGCCAAAGCCTATCCAGACTACAAGCTATACCGGGCATGGACGAGCAAAATGATTTTGGCAAAATTAAAAAAGAGAGACAACCTTCATATTCATAATGTGAAGGAAGCTATGGAAGAGATGATTGCAGACGGCATCACCGATGTCATCATCCAGCCTACCCACGTGATCAACGGAATCGAGAACGAACTGATGAAAGAAGATGCCCTGTCTTACCAGGAATCCTTCCACTCCATCCGCTTCGGCACACCGCTTCTGACTTCTGAGGAAGACAATCAGACGGTTATCGATACCATTGCAGGAGAATTTTCCTATTTAAAAGAGGATGAGGTTCTGGTTCTTATGGGACACGGAACGACTCACTACTCCAATGCAATCTATGCCGCTTTGGATTACGCATTTAAGGATAAGGGACACCCAAATATTTTCCTTGGAACGGTAGAAGCTTATCCATCCATGCTGTCCCTGATGAAAATGGTAAAGGCCTACGCACCGAAAAAAGTCGTGCTGGCACCGTTTATGATCGTAGCCGGCGATCATGCCAAAAACGATATGGCCGGAGATGACCCGGAATCCTGGTACTCCCAGTTTGTCGAGGAAGGCTTCCATGTAGAATCTGTACTCAAGGGTCTTGGCGAGTACGAGGGCATCCGCCGTCTCTTCGTCAAGCATGTGGCCGATACCCTGCAATAGCAATTTGTATGTGCACCACTTTTCTGGTCAACGGAACACTTTCAAACGGCAAGGTTGGGTTTGGTGCTTCCGAACAGCCATTTGCACAGGGGAGGCTTTCCACATCAAGTGCGATCTCTCCGCTTGTGCAGGTCATGTGGAAAGACTCCGGAAGTTATCGACCCGAAAACTATGCCGTTGGGAAGTGTTCCGTTGACCAGCAAAAGCGGTGCACATACAACCCTATTTTTTATCGTCTTTTCTGATACATTTTCTCTGTAAAATTCAGCACTCCGTACAGTCCTGTTGCAAGGATGCATAAGATCACAATGGACATGATCACCCAATCCAGTTTGAATACCTGGCTTCCATAAATAATCAGATAGCCAAGGCCTTCTCTTGCACCGATAAATTCTCCGATGACAACACCCACGAGACACAGCCCAATGTTAACCTTCATCACGCTCAAAATCAATGGTATAGAGGAGGGAAGCACAACCTTAAATAAGGCATCTTTTTTCCCTCCTCCTAATGTTTCAATCAGCTTTAGTTTTTCTTTATCCACCTGAAGAAAACCAGAATACAGGCTGATAATGGATCCAAAAACAGCCACGGAAATCCCGGCTACAATAATCGTTTTTCTGTTTGCCCCCAGCCATACGATCAGTAAAGGGGCCAATGCCGATTTCGGAAGGCTGTTGAGTACGACAAGGTATGGTTCCAGGATGCGGGACACTCTTGGAAAGGACCACAGAAGAACAGCCACGGCAAGCCCCAAAAGCAATACCAGGACAAAGCTTATGAGTGTTTCATAAAGTGTCACACCGATGTGCGAGAACAGCGCATGGCTGCTGCACATGGAGACAAAAGTATTCCACACCTGGCTGGGACTGGAGAAAATAAAAGAATCCAGCCATCCTGCCCTCGTACTTCCCTCCCAAGCTCCAAGAAACAGAAGAAACAGGAGGACTCTCCAGATTGTTACCATCCGTCTGTCATGACTGCGTTTTCTCAAATACGCTTTCTGCGCCTGGGACATCCCGGTCATGATCGTTCAGCTCCTTCCAGATCAGATTGAAGTAATATTTAAATCTTGGGTCATTTCGGGAAGCAATCGGTGTCCGATCCGGGTTTTCCAGCACAATTTCTACTTCACGTTTCAGTCTGGCCGGACGACTGGTAAGTACCAATACACGGTCTGCCATACTGATCGCTTCTGAAATATCATGTGTGACAAGAATGGCCGTCTTTCCTTCTTGTCTGATAATTCTTCCAATGTCATCGCTGACATTCAGACGTGTCTGATAATCCAGAGCAGAAAAAGGTTCATCCAAAAGCAGCAGATCCGGTTCCAGCGCCAGCGTACGTATCAGGGCGGCCCGCTGGCGCATTCCTCCAGACAACTGGGACGGATGGGCATTTTCAAATTTATGCAGCCCATACGTCTCCAGCATTTTTTGTACCTGCTTCTTTTTTTCTTCTGTTTTCTGATGCTGAATTTCCAATCCCAGCATGACATTCCGGTAAATTGTTCTCCATTCAAACAGATGATCTTTCTGCAGCATATATCCAATATGCATCAAAGAACCGCTTCCAGGTCTTTTCTGTATACAGATTTCTCCCTGTTCAGGCTGCAAAAGTCCACTGATCAAATTTAAAATTGTCGATTTTCCGCATCCGCTCGGTCCGACGATTGCAAGAAACTCCCCTTCATTCACAGAAAAAGACAAATCTGAAATCACCGTGATTTCTCCCTGAGGGCTATGATAAGCGAGACTTACCTGTTTTACCTCCAGCAATGGATTCACGTTTCATAACCTCCCCATAGTTATCCATAGTTCATTTTATGTTTCCAGAGGAGATTTGACTCTTTCTTAAGCTTCTTTTTCAAACAGAACCTTCACACAGCCTCCGCAGATCATGCCGAGTTTACTGCTGTCTTTGTTCGACAGATCATACTCCCGGATACTCATGTGCTCTGCACTGCCAGCCTCCTGAATCGCTCTGTATTCTACCGTTCCGCCGCCGATGGTGCCAATCGCTGTGCCGTCTTCCTTCACCCACATTTTGCTTCCCTTTCCGCGCGGAGAAGAGCCTGCCTTGTCCATGATCGTGACCATCGTGCCCTTCTCCTGATTCATCACAGCTTCCACAACCGGAGCAGGAAGATAGGCTGCATGATACTCATTTTTCACCTGCACAATCTCTGCAAGGATGCTGATCATGATTTCCTCCGGGGTCTCACCTCCAAGCTTTAATCCAATCGGGGAATGCATCCTGTCCAGCAATTCCTCCGCATAACCCTCCTGGCGAAGTTTCGTCAACGTTGCAGCCACTTTTGATTTGCTTCCGATCATGCCAAGATACGCAAACGGACGATTCAGGATCTGTCTCACACAGACACCATCAAAACTGTGGCCTCTTGTAACAATTACATAATAGGTATTATCATAGGAAGGAATTGTCTCTGATAATTTCTGAAAATCCAGACAGATTCTCTCATCCGCATCCGGAAATCGCTCACTTGTCACAAATTCTTCTCTGTCATCTACGACAGTCACATAAAATCCCAACATTTTTGCTACTTTGCATACCGGCTGCGACACATGACCGCCGCCGCAGATAACCATTCTCGGGTTTTCACGAAACAGTTCTACAAAAAAACCGGTTCCTGCAATCTCTGTCATCTGGGTATCCGGCACATTTCTCAGCCCTTCCACAAATGGCTGCCAGAATCCTTCCTTTGCTTCCCCCAGAGCAGTCATTTCCCGGTCACTGTACAAAAGTTTGCTCCCTTTATATTCTCCTTCAAGCACCGTAGCACAGCGCAGCATTCCTTTTTCCTTTAGCTGACAAAATATTTCCTGATACATATACAAGCCTCCTCGCTCAAATTTTTTCTCTTATGTTTATAATACCGTATTTTTTCAGATTATTCTACAAAAATGTTCCTCTGTCCCCACATGTCCCGCAATTTGGACAAAATTTTACTTTATAAGTATTGTTTTTTCTTTTCACCTGTATTAAGATTAGTAGAAAGAAAGGAGGAGACAATGGGCAGATTATCCACACTAAGACAAATTGCTAATTCTATTGCGTCTGCATTTGGTTCTAACTGTGAAGTTGTCATTCACGATCTGAAGAGCCAAAACCTGGAACAGTCTATTGTATATATTGTCAACGGTCATGTTACAAACCGCAAAATCGGCGACGGTCCTTCCGCAATCGTACTGAATACACTGCACAAAGATCCAGATTCTCTGGTAGATGAGCCTGGTTACCTTCTGAAAACCTCAGACGGGCGTATTTTAAAATCCAGCACTTCTTTTATCAGAGATGACGACGGCTCCATTCACTACATATTTGGAATCAATTATGACATCACAAAACTCACAATTGTAGAAAGTGCGCTGCATGAGCTGACCACTCCGATAAACAATCAGAAGAAGCCACAGAAAGTCAATCACAGTGTCAATGAACTTTTAGAACAGCTGATTGAACAATCAGTAGAACTGGTAGGAAAACCAGTTGCTCTTATGAACAAAGAAGACAAAGTAAAAGCAATCCAGTTTCTCAATGATCAGGGGGCATTCCTCATCACCAAATCCGGTGATAAGGTTTCCAATTATTTCGGCATTTCCAAATATACGCTGTACAGCTACATAGACGTTAACAAATAAGGAGACAGGCCTTTTGACAGGCTTGTCCCCTTTTTTATCAGCTTAATTTATGTACAAAAATACCACTTCGCAGTTTTGGCTCAAACCAGGTGGATTTCGGCGGCATGATATGATTCGTATCCGCAATCTCCATCAGATCATCCAGACCGGTCGGATACATCGAAAATGCAACTCCATGTTTCTCATCTGCCATATTCTGCAGTTCTTTCAGTCCCCGGATTCCTCCGACAAAACTGATTCTGTCGCTTGTTCTCGGATCCCCGATTCCAAGAATTGGTGTCAGTACGTTTTTCTGCAGAATCGAAACATCCAGAGACTCCACCGGATCGTTCTCATCAAAAATTCCATTTTTTGCTTTCAGAAGATACCACTGTCCATCCAGATACATACCCATCGTATGTTTCTTTCGAGGATGACACATACCCTGATAAAATCTGGAAATCTCAAATTTTTCGGATAATTTCTGCAGAAATTCTTCTGGTGTATTTCCATTCAGATCATGTACGACACGATTGTAATCCATGATCCGAAGCTGTGAATCCGGAAAAAGAACCGCAAGAAAATAGTTAAACTCTTCTTTTCCCGTATACTCCGGATACTGCTTTCTTCTTCTCAGACCTACACGCACCGCAGACGCTGCACGATGATGTCCGTCTGCAATATAAAAATCAGGTATCTCGCAAAACAGATCCTGAAGTTTTCCTATGACTTCATCGTCATCCAATATCCAAACTGTATGCGTCACACCGTCCTCTTCCAGAAAATCATAGACTGGTTTGTGATCTCTCATCCAGCCTTCCATAATCTGTGTGACTTCTTCGTGGGAACGATAGGTAAGAAAAATCGGTCCTGTATTGGCATCGCATACATCTACATGATGTATTCTGTCCGCCTCTTTATCCGCACGCGTCAGTTCATGTTTTTTCACATGATTATTCAGATAATCATCAATCGCCGCACAGCCTACAATTCCAGTCTGCGCACGTCCATTCATAATCTGACGATAAATATAAAAACAGGGCTTCTGATCCTGAATATACACGCCGGTCTCTTCCATCTTTTTCAGATTTGCAGCCGCTTTTTCGTAAACTCTCTCATCATAAATATCAATGGATGGTGACAAATCCACCTCCGCTCTGTCTACGTGAAGAAAAGAATATGGATTTCCCTTTACCATCTCACGCGCTTCCTGGCTGTTCATTACATCGTATGGTAAGGCAGCAACCTTTGCAGCCAGCTTCGCAGCCGGCCGCACTGCCTTAAATGGTCGAAATACCGCCATTTTGTACTTTACCTCCGTTCAGTTGGTATGTATGTTTTTTTGCTTCTTAAGAATTTTCTTCCTCGAATTTTTTCATAAATGCCACAAGAGCCTCTACGCCTTCGATCGGCATTGCATTGTAGATACTTGCACGCATACCACCTACTGTTCTGTGACCTTTCAGGTTCTCCAGTCCGGCAGCCTTGGACTCTGCGATAAATTTCTTCTCCAGCTCATCATCTCCGATGACAAATGGAACATTCATAAGAGAACGGTCTTTCTTTTCTACCGTTCCTCGGAACATTTTGCTGGAATCCAGGAAATCATAGAGAATCTTTGCTTTCTTCTCATTATGCTCTTTCATTGCCTGCAGACCGCCCATCTTCTTGATCCACTTAAATACTTTGCCGCACATATAAATGCAGTAACAGTTCGGTGTATTGTACAGAGAATCCGCATCTGCCTGCGTCTTAAATTTGAGCATCGTCGGAGTTCCAGGAAGTACATCATCTGTAATCAGATCCTCACGGATAATGGAAATAACCATGCCTGCCGGTCCGATATTTTTCTGAACACCGCCATAAACAATACCATATTTTGTCACATCGATCGGCTCAGACAGAAAACAGGAGGAAACATCCGATACCAGGATTTTTCCTTTTGTATTTGGAAGTTCTTTAAACTTTGTGCCATAAATGGTATTGTTCTCGCAAATATATACATAATCAGCATCTTCACTGATCGGCAGATCGGAGCAGTCCGGAATATAAGAAAACGTCTTATCCTCGGAGCTGGCAATCTTATTTGCCTTTCCGTATTTGCAGGCCTCCTGGTATGCTTTCTTTGCCCACTGTCCCGTCACAATATAATCTGCTACACCATTTTTCATCAGATTCATCGGGATAGCCGCAAACTGCTGGGAAGCACCTCCCTGCAGAAACAACACCTTATAATTATCCGGAATTCCCATCAGATCACGAAGATCCTGTTCTGCTTCGTTTATAATATCCTCAAACATTTTGGAGCGGTGGCTCATCTCCATCACAGACATCCCGCATCCTCTGTAGTTCATCATTTCATCAGCAGCTTCTCTCAAAACCTCTTCAGGCAATACGGCAGGACCTGCTGAGAAATTGTAAATTCTTCCCTCAGACATTTCTTTTCCTCCTCATTTCTTGTGTATGATGCTTTTTCAGCCATACACTTTTGTTATATTTTTATCATTCCTTCTTATTGTACCCCCTACCTTCCTATCTATCAAGCAGATTTTTCTATTTTTGCCCAAAATATACAAAAAAGACAGCTTCCCGATGTTTCTGCCACCGTTTCACTGTCTTTTTTATCATTTTATTTTGTGATCTTTACGGTCTTAACGCTGCTGTAAGGGCCATAAATACGTCTTCCTGCGGAATCTGTTTTAAATGCTCTCACCTTCACATAATAAGTCTTTCCCTTTTTGAGACCGGTAATGGTTTTGGAAGTTCCCACTCTTCCAACCCACTGCTTTGTCGTAAATTTGGAGTTGGTATCATATACAATCTGATAACCTCCAGCACCGCTCACCTTGCTGTAGCATACCGTCATTGCTCTGGAAGCAGAATTCTTCACTGCCACATTTTTCACCTGAGCAACACTGACCTTGCTCCAGCGCGCATATAAGGTGTAATTCTTCTTCGTTCCCTTCTTAATCGAAGTGATCTTGTTTTTATACTTGCTGTCTGTATACCAGCCGAGGAAGGCATATCCTTTTCTCTGCGGATTCTTGAAATTGACTGCCTGATCGTAATAAACCGACGGATTGCCGGATACATTCGTTCCTCCATTGAGGTTGTACGTGATCGTATAGCAGGAGGTTACCTTACAGGAAGCTTTCGCATTGCTTCCATCCTGCGCCTCTGCCGTGATCGTTGCCTGTCCATATCCTTTCAGTGTCACTTTTCCGTTCTGATCCACCGATACGATGGATGGATTGCTGCTGCTCCACTTCAGATTCTGATTCGATGCATCTGCCGGAGCGACAGAAGCTGTCAGCTGATAGGTGCTTCCCTTTTTCAATTTCAGGCTGGTCTTGTTCAGCTTGATTGATTCCACCTTTTCCTGTGTATCATCATCGACCGTAAAGCCCTTGATACGGGAACAATAGCCTTCGTTGTAATTGTCTGTCCACGCTGTCTTTCCGGCTGCTCTTGTAAAGCTCTGTCCCGGCTGGATATCTGCATGATAACCGTAAATATTTCCCTGAGTGGTTTCTTCTGTCAGATATTGAAACGCTGCATCTTCTTTTGATGTAATTACTATTGAATAGTACGTTCCCTCTGACAATATCACGGGATCTTTCAGCTCATATGTAACATAGCCACGGAACAGATTTGTCCAGTTTCCATATTTCTCCGAATCGTACGCCAGAGTTCCGCTGGACGGATTGTTTTTGTCTTTCAAATTTTTGTAGATCTGCACGCGCACCTGTTTCTGCACATTATAGAAATAAAATCCGACTGCCTTCAGAATTTCTCTTCCATCGGGATTTCCCTTTACTTGATAAACATTGGCAACGGACTCGCCTGATGCAATTGCCCTTGCAGAACTGCTTGCCGTTCCATCATACTGATAATTGTGGTCATACGTGTCTGCGGAGCGAAATTCAGGAGCTACCAGAGAACCGCTGCTTGCTGACTTGAATACGGCATCTTCATAAGAAAGATAAAAATATCCGCCATCTCCCCAGCTTTCTCCCCAGCTGTTTTTCACGATCCAGGCACCGTCCTTTTGCACACCCGAGGAAGATAAGAAATTCGTTTTGCTGTAATGATCATCCCAACCCACGATCGTCACCGCATGATTGACACTGCTGATTTCTCCAGGATAGCAGTAAGCCGCCTTATCGGGATTGTAATAGGCATCTTTCGCATTATACGTCAACATCAAAGGCCCATATTTTGTCAAAGCCAATTTAACATTACTTTGATTGGATTTGGAAATATTGCTCGCAAATCCTGTCAAAATGGCCTGATTGCTGTTATAAGCGTTGCTTTCATCCGCTTGTGTTCCCTGAGAAGCCGCACCCTTCCACTGGCTGAGCGTCATCGCCGCAATAAAAGGACTGCCTCCTGCCTGCACATAATCCGTCCAATCACGATTAAGAAAATAATTGTAATCTCGTACCGAATTTTCCAACGGATCTGTCAGATTGGGGCAAAAACTGTTGTACGCGAGATGAATCTCATCCAAATCGAGATTTTGCGTCGTATACCGACTGTCATTCATAATCAGATTTGCCTCACCCGCAGCAATCGTGGAATACGTCCAACAAGTCTCTCCTATCTGATTTTTCACCGGTGTCATATATGGACGCAGATCATACACAGCCTGGTCTGTAGATGCGCCGACACGTTCTTCACCAGTCGCATCCAGATCGAGTTCCTCTGTCTCCATCGGCTCCTCAAAAATCTCTGTCAGGTTCTCCATCGGGGCAAGCTGTTCCTGCCTCTCTTCTTCTGTCATCGGACGACCCAGCACATAATCCAGATCTTCTGCCTCATTTTCGAAAGAAGCATTCGTCTCTTCCTGGTCTTTTTCCTGTATTGTCACATCCTCCACAACCAGATTTGCGTCACTGTCAACAGCCACGTCTTCCACAGCAGCCCAGGTTGGCACTCCGGTCGGAACCACCAGTGATGCCGCCAACGCAAGTGCAAGCCATCTCTTTGTATCTTTCTTCATATCAATCTCCTTTTTACAGGTTTTCGTAACTATTTTGTAATAAAAATAACACATTTTTAATATTTTCGCAAGTCTTACCTGTTCAGAATCAAAAAAACCAGCCCAACGGACTGGTTTCTTCAAATCTCAGGACAGCTGCTCGATGACCTGAACCAAATGGATTCCCTGTCTCCACTGGTTCTCATCGATCTGCAGAACATAGCCGCCGCCATTTCCCACATGCCATCCATAATATTCTTTTTTCTCGCTGGCACACGCTTCCAGCACACTCATGATCGTACCTCCGTGGACCACTGCCGCTGCAGAAGAGATATCATCCTCCAGACAGCTCTCCACCATCTGCACAAAAGCCGATGTGCTTCGCTTTTGAAATCCCTCCCTGCTCTCTCCATGCGGGAAAGGAAGCATCCCATTGCTGTCGATCCACTGCTGATAATGCAAATTATCCGCCAGTTCCAGATAATTTTTATTTTCAAATTCTCCAAAATCACACTCGCGAAAATCTTCGATCACCTGCATCGCCTGCCCAGGATAGATCAAAGAAGCCGTCTGGCGGCAACGAAGCATCGGACTGACATACAGCCGCTGCACATCGGGATACGTTTTTCCTTTCAGAAGCTCTCTCCCGGCTTCGCAAAGCGGTTCATCCGTCCTTCCAATATAACGTTTTTTCTCATTTCCAGCCGTAATCGAATGACGGATCAGCACAATCTTACACATCCTTGATCACCGTACCTATTCCGCAGACCACTCTTGTCACTTTGCTGGATTTTGCCGCCAGTTTTGTACAGATGCGCCCAACATTTTCCCGGTAAACCCTGTCAAAAGCACTCACAGGGACAACACCATAACCGACTTCATTCGAGATGATAATCATATTTGGATTTTTTTCTTCCAAGATATCCGGCAATCCAGAGATGTCCTTCCCTTCCATGATCTGTTTTTTAATAAATAAATGCAGATTAAAGATTCCGGGAATCTGACACATTTCCTCCAATGTACAGGATTTCGCATCTACCCACACAACATCAGGATATAATTCCCTCGCATAATTTAATTTGCCTTGAAAAGCTCCGCCTATAATCAATTCCATATACTCTTCTCCTGTTTATCAGAAACCAATGATATAACTTGCAAGTACCAACACAAATGGCACCAGAAGCTCACACACCTGCAAAAACCATCCAGCCAGATCTCCAGTGATTCCGCCAAAATTTTTGTATGCCATATGGCGGTAATACAGAAATCCCAATCCAGCCACCACCAGAGCAACTGCCCCATACACGGGATTAATCCAAAGCATCAGTATCGCCGCCACTACCATGTAAACACACATCCAGACAGCTACCGTCTTCTTCTGTGCTCCATCCGAAAACGTCGCCGCCAATCCTGTGTTTTTCGCCATCTTAAATGTAACAATGGCAAGTCCGCTCAAGGCTCTGGACAACACAAAATTTACGCAGGTAATTTGCAGAAGCCATCTGTTATCCAATGCCGAATAAACTCCAAAATCAAGAACAAAATAGCAGCATCCCATCAATACGGCAAATGCTCCCGCTCTGGAATCTTTCAGAATCTCCAGGCGTTTCTCCTGCGTCTGCCAGGAACTTAAGGCATCACTGGTATCAAGAAAACCATCCAGATGAATACCTCCCGTCACCGCCACGGGAATCAGTATCATCACCGCTGTATAAAAAGCTTTTTCCCCTGCTATGCCAAGAGCAGATGCCAGAACAGACCAGCCATAGACCAGCCCGCCGATCACCGCCCCGATCACGGGAAGAAAGCACATGACATAGCGCATATTTTCCTTCGTCCATTCGCTCTGGGGAACCGGAATTTTTGAATACATGGAAAACGCAATTTTAAAACTGTTCCACAATGCTGTCATTTTTCTTTTGTCCTTTCTTGTTCTCGATCGGGATACCATAAACCACCTCTACGACGCGTTCTGCCATCCTTGCAATTTTTATATTAATCTGTCCCAGATAGTTCTGATACAGTTTTGTTTCTTCTTCGTATTCCATACTGTCTGAAAAAATCTCATTTGTCACAATAAACAAATGTCTGGCCTGTTTTTCGAGCACACGGACTCCCTGTAAAATCTCCTCCACGGTTCTCTCATGTGCCCCCTTTGGCTGAAACATTTCGTTTGCCACCAGATTCGACATACATTCCAAAAGAACGACCGAATCTTTTGGGACCTGCAATTCTTTCAGATTCGTATAACACTCCACTGTCTCAAATCCCTTGCCGGCGCGCATCCTGCGATGCCGTTCAATACGGTGGTGACTCTCTTTGTCATAGGGATACATCGTCGCAACATAAATCCTTCTGGCTTCTCCTTCCAGGAGTACCTGATCTTCCGCATACGCAGATTTGCCGCTGCCGCTGCCGCCTGTAATCAATGTAATCATAGTGTCACCTTAACTGAGATGCTCGTAAGCATCCATCTCGTATTCCTGGAACGTACTCATGCCATTGTAGATTGCTGCTGCCATATCAAGCAGAGGGAAAATAGCCACAGCACCTGTACCTTCACCAAGGCACATATGCGCATGAAGAAAAGCTTCTTTGCCCAAAGTCTCCAGAATCAGTTTTCCTGCCGGCTCCTCTGACACATGCGAAGCAATCATGTAGCCGCCTGCATCCGGACAAATACGCTGTGCCGCCAACGCAGCTACTCCGGAAATAAATCCATCTATCACAACCGGTGTGTGCAAAGCTGCTCCTCCAAGATACACACCCACTAATCCGGCAATGTCAAATCCGCCTACCTTAGCCAAGACATCAATCGGGTCCTCTTTCTTTGGCTGATGCAGCGCAATCGCTTTTTTAATTGCAGCAATTTTTCTTTGCAGTCCCTCAGAAGACAGACCAGCTCCTCTTCCCGTCATCGTTTCCACAGGCTGTTCCAGAAGAACAGACGCTACCGCACTGCTGGTAGTCGTATTTCCAATTCCCATCTCTCCTGTCGCAATGATCTTATAACCCTGTTCCACCATTTTTTCAGCTACATGAATGCCCACCTCGATGGCTCTTACGGCCTCCTCGTAAGTCATAGCAGGCTCTTTTACCATGTTTTTTGTGCCGTAGGCAATTTTGTAATCACGCGAAAGTTTGGTATCCACCGCAATTCCAATATCTACAGGGAATACATCGGCACCTGCTTCTTTACATAATCTGGCTGCTGCAGACTGATATGTAAGGAATGTCTCTGCCACCAGCATCGTGATTTCCTGTCCGGACTGCGTTACTCCTTCCTCCACAACACCATTATCGGCACACATCGGCACAAGGACTTTCTTCTTGATGTCAATTCCTGCCTGCCCGGTAATTCCTGCAATCTGCACCAGTACATCCTCCAAAAGTCCGAGACTGTGCAATGGATGCGCAATGCTGTCCCATTTCTTTTTCGCAATTTCCATTGCATGTTCATCCAAAGGATGAATTTTTTTCAATGTTTCCTGCAAATTCATAACATTTTTCTCCTTTGATTCATCTTTTATATTCTGACAGTTTAGAGAGCTTTTCCTCTTATAAACTGAAAGCAATTCTTATCTGCAAAAAAACAGGAACAAAAGTGCTTAAACACTTCTATTCCTGTTCATTTTAAAGCTTATTTTTTACAAAAGCAAGACTCTATCTTTTATTTCTGAGATTTTCTTTTGCGTGCCACTAATGCAACAACTGCTGCACCAGCCAATACAAAAACAGTTGCCACTGCACCTACCGGTGTCTCATCTCCAGTCTTCGCATTCTTGGATTTGCTGCTGGTAGAACTGCTGGAGCTGCTGGAAGTAGAAGAGCCTGATTTTGTCGTTGTCGTAGTGGTTCTGTTCACTGTTCCTGTGGAAGAAGTAGCATTAATTTTTACAGTCGCAGTCTTGGTATCTGTCGCTCCGTCTACATTCTTCCATTTGCCAGACTCTGCATCATAAACCTGCTTCTGGAAAGTAACTGTCAACGTGTATGTTCCAGCTGTTGAAATACGGAAAGACTTCGCTAATGTTGGATTCTGATTATCCTCAAACTTAAATTCACTGCTGCTGATCTTGTATTTAACCGGTACGTATCTTTCATTGCCTTCCTCTTTCGCATTGTTGGCACCCGCACCATTCATCGTAAAGGTTACGGTTGCACCTTTGTTGTAGGAAGAACTCAATCCGGTGATTGTGTTGTTGGTTGGAGAAGCAGTCACTGCAGCCTGTGTCTTCCACGCAACGTATACAACCACGTCACTCTTAGATGCCGACTTCACACCAGGATTATGAGAGTAATTGCTTACTTTCGCATTTTCAGTTGTCGAATTGCTGATAAAAGTATCTGTGTCAAATTCATATCCATCTTTCGCTTTCAGATGAACATATGCGTAATAAATCGTATCAGCCTTGAAAACGCCCTCGATGTCATTTCCCTTGTTATCCTTCAGCCACTCTACAGACTCTACAGTTGCATGGGTATCAGAAGATACGGTTGCCTTTCTGTCCGGTTTTGCGCCGCGGGAAGGTTTATTCAAATCCAGAACCTTGATATTTGTAATTTGTTTTGCCTCAGGGGTTGGAGTCGGTGTTACTGTCGGTGTTTCCTTCTCGATCACATAATCAAAAACAGCCACTGCACTGGCATTGCCATCTTTATCATAAGCAATTGCCTGGATTTTGGTTGTCTCTTTCACCTCAATCGGATCATTATACAGAATGTCTTTATCATCCGGATCAGAACCATCCAGTGTATAATAAATCTTGGCATTCTCTGTGAGAGTAGAAAGTGTTACCTTCTTCGTCTCGTTGTAAGTTCCAGTCGGAATATCGGCTGTCGGTCTTGCAACCTTTACTTTGTATGTTTCCGTTGCCTTCTCAACCTTAGACGCAATTCCATTCTTAAAAACAACTCTTGCCTTTACAACGCATTCTCCATTCTCATCCTCTTGAAGGGTAATTTTCTTAGCAGGATCATATGTTTCCCACGAAGCATCTCCAAGGCAATACTGCAACAGTTCTGTCTGATCTCTGTCGGCGGCATTGTAAGATAATTCTACCTGAGTCTCTCCATCCTTAAAGCCGCCAAGCACATCAGCATTCGGAGTAATATTGGGTTCTTCTGCCGGAGCAGCTGCCTCAAATTCATATGTGCGCTCCAGATCATTCTCTGTCATCGGAGTAACTGGCTTTCCTGACATACCATTGAACGTGAATACTGTTTTGCTGTCAAAATGGAATCCTTCTATGGCTTTCACACCCAGTGTAATTTTATATTTTCCGCCTGCTGCAATTGCCGTTGAGGAATCAGCAGCTTCCCATTTTATTGATTCAACTGTAAAGTCACCCTCTGTTACTTTTACTCCATCTGTCTGATTCAAAGTCTCCAGACTGGTTCCTACTGAAATTTTATTTTCCAATTCCTGCTCCATCTTACCGGATGCGATCGCTGTTGTAGCAGCCCCCGGTGTCTCTCCTGCTTTTTCGTCCGTCTCAGATGCAGGCAGCAGCTGTGCTTCTCCCTGCTCCGCCTGTGTCTGTGCCTGCTCTGGTATCATGGTAGGATCTGCCGCAGGCGATGCAGACGGAGTCTGCTCCGGTGCTTCTGTTGGTGCCGCAGTCTCTGCTGCCGGTGTTTCCTTGTCATCTGTTTTTTTTGCATTTTCATCGATTTTATAAGTGAAAGATGCAACTTTGCTCTTGCCTGTATCTTTCGCCACCGCAATTGCCTTAATAGTCGTGGTTTTCTCAATCTGAACAGGTTTTTTCGCATCAAAGCGAGTGCTCTTCTCTGTAGGTTCCTTGCCATCTGTTGTATAGTAGATCACCGTATCTTTTGTCACACTTTTTAATGTAATCTTCTGTGCAGCAGCATAAGTACCTTCTTTTACATCTGCCGTAGGAGCCGCCGTCTGAGTCTTCTTTTTTCCATCTTCTTTCTTTTCTTCGGCTTCTCCCTTCTGTGCATCTTGTTCCGTCTTCTCCTCACCAGCTGCAAACGTCGAGACCATTCCAATGTTGGCTGTCAGCATCGCCGATGCAAGAAGAAGGGCGATAATCTTGTTCCGTCTTCTTTTCATGTTCTATCCTCCATTTCATCTTACATTTTGTCAAATGCAAGTGCAAAAACATGCCCTTTTTCATGAACTCATTATAGCATTCTCCGCTGTCTTATGCAAACGAAAAGGGGAAAATGAGCATTTCTTAATAAAATATTCATTTTTATCTGATTTTCCAACGCTCCCTCAACTTCCTGTTTGTAGGGTCGTATGGGCATCACTTTCCCAGTCAACGATACACTTTCAAACGGCAGGGTTTGGTTTGGGCTTCCGAACAGCCATTTGCACAGGGGGAAGCTTTCCACATCAAGTGCGGTCCCTCCTCTTGTGCAAGCAACCTGTTGATTTTCTTGTTTGGCTGCGCCGCCTATTGATTGCTTTTCAAACGAACTCGCGCCCTGCGCTCAAACAGTGTTTTCAAAGCAATCGCTCTGCTCGCCAAGCCTGCGAAAAT
>JAUNPJ010000017.1 GCA_030536755.1 Eubacteriales bacterium
AACCGTTAAGGTGGAAATGTATGCATATATATTTATATACATTTTAAGTAACGGCAAGAATATAGACCAATAAGATAAATTGTAAGCAATTGGCATCGGAATAGGGATGATCGGGATGAACCGTGAAGGGCAAAAGAAGCCCCTGTTCATCCCTTCGCTTATAGTTTTCGGATTGCCTCAATAACCGCAGAACAGGCACCGCCGGCACTATCGATGGACAGATAATGTTCGGCGCTGCGATCAACCAATAGTTTTCCGGAGGCTGCAAATTCATCATCGGACTCCCAGAATCTGACCAGAATAGGAAACATGGGGGCATAAGGGATGACCACTTCGACATCCGCTCTTCCGCGGAGCTCTTTTCCGCCAAGCAGCAGACAGCGTGCTAAAAATTCAGCTGCTGTAATATTGGAAAAATATCGGTCGAACATAGTCTCGATATCTTTATCAAATCCCCGTCCGCGGGTGACTCCGCCAGGCATTTGCTGTAAGCTGATCCATTGTCCGGATAAAGGAGTTCCATCTGCTGTACCCAGATACTGAAGCAGGGTTAAATGATGCCATATATCCAGTTCCTGTTTGATGGCGAAGTCCGGATAATGGATGAAGATATCCGTTCCCATACTTGGCAGACAAAAATTCTGTTCGTTTTCATCAAAGGAAGCCATTGTGTTTTTGCAAAGCGTTTTCGGAGAATACTGTTTGAGCTGCTCTCGAATCGGCTCAAGCATTGTTTGCAGTTGTCTGTGTTTGATCTCATTGTAACTTTCCATCGTTTCTTCCCTTCTTTTTGTCTGTTTTTTTCAGTATATCACAAAAACTTGACAGTAAAAAGTTTTCAATAAAAACTCAACAGTAAAAAGTTTACATGCTTAAGAAGCCTGTGAATCCCTAAACAGACGGTGGAAAAAGAATATTTGGCTTGCTGTGATTAAGAAGCGTGAGTGGATTGAGGGAATGTGTGAAGGATTGGAGTGATTATAGATGGATAGAAGAACAAAGAATGTGAATATTTTTAAGGATTCTGTTGACCTGATGCAGGAAAACAGCAGACTGCAGCAGGTAATTAAGGAATCTGTTAAGAATCAGAAATTATATTTTGAGACAGCAGAGATTGCAGTTCCTGAGAGTAAAGGGCTTAGTTGTAAGACTGTTGTTTCTACAAAGAGAAGTTTTGAAGCGGCATCCGCTTACTCAAAAGTTGGTAAGAAGGTAGCGGTACTTAATTTTGCGTCTTCTACAAATCCCGGTGGTGGAGTGACACATGGCAGCTCTGCTCAGGAGGAATGTCTTTGCAGATGCAGTACGCTGTATCCTTGTTTGGATATAGATATGATGTGGGATAAATTTTATAAGCCGCACCGCAGAGCTGGGGATCCTCTTTATAATGATGACTGTTTGTATACTCCGGGAGTGATTGTATTCAAAAGTGATATTTCTTTTCCGGAGAGAATGGATGAAAGGGATTGGTATCAAGTAGATGTGATTACCTGTGCAGCTCCTAATCTTAGAAATATTCCGAGTAATCTGATGAATCCATTTTCAGGGGATGCACCTGCAGACATCGAGGATGATGGTTTGTATGAATTGCATTGTCAGAGATTAGATCGAGTATTCAGAGTGGCAGCAGCGAATGGTGCAGAGGTTCTTATATTAGGTGCCTTTGGCTGTGGAGCTTTTTGTAATCCTCCGGCAATTGTAGCAAAGGCTTTCAAGGCAGTGCAGGAGAAATATGCTTCTTATTTTGAGACTATTGAGTATGCCGTATTCTGCGGTGGACATGAAACTCAGAATTACGATGCTTTTTGTGAAGTGTTTGATGCTGAGAAGACATATGACCTGAGCAGATTTATAGAGGCTCATGAGAAGGATTATCAGAAGGCACTTAAGGAATTGAGGGATGGTTATAAACGAACACATTGGATGTGGTATATCTTCCCTCAGATTGCTGGACTTGGATTTAGCAGAATTGCTCAGTTTTATTCGATTTCAGATTTGGGTGAAGCGAAGGCTTATCTGCAGGATGCAGTTCTTGGAGCTCATACGATGGAACTGTGTGAGGCACTTTTGGCTCTTGAAACTAATGACGCAACAGAGGTTTTTGACTGGCCAGATGATATGAAGCTGAAATCCTGCATGACTTTGTTTGAAATAGCAGATCCGGGGCAGAAGGCTTTTGGAACTGTGCTGGATAAGTTCTTTGATGGAGAAAGAGATGAGAAGACCATCAAGCTTTTGAACAACAAGAAATAATATTGCAAGAATTGTAACGAGCTGTTCACTCCAACATTTATCCAATATACTATGGAAATGCATATATTGACGACAAGATACTTAAGATGTCCTCATTGTAAGACAAAGACCTGGTGTAAGAAAGTCATGACAAAAGAAAAATAGATCCATCATATAGATTATGGAAACAGCAAGTTGCTTTTCATAACCTTGATTTTTCTTTATGATATGGATAATGGAGGTGATGATTATGGAAACAAAAAGTATTATTTTGAAACTTCGGACACAAAGAGGATTGTCACAGGATGAGTTAGCTGAAAAAATTATGGTAACAAGGCAGGCTGTATCCAGGTGGGAAAATGGAGAAACAGTACCAAATACAGAAACCCTGAAGCTTTTGTCAAAGGAATTTGATGTCTCAATCAATACTCTTTTGGGAGAACCAAGAAAGCTGATTTGTCAGTGCTGTGGGATGCCGATTGATGATGATTCTATATTAGGTCGTGACAAAGACGGCACATTAAACGAGGAGTATTGTAAATGGTGTTATGCTGATGGTAACTATACATATAACAATATGGATGAATTGATTGATGTGTGTGTAAAGAATATGGTAAATGAATATTTTACTGAAGAACAGGCACGTTCCTATTTGAATGAAATGCTTCCACAATTGGATTACTGGAGAAGGTATGATGAGTTCAGTGACAACGAACAGTTTGAAGATAAGTAAATCAGGGATCCGAAACATCTCTATGACCTGCTTTCAGAGATTTGGTGTGCAGATACCTGTGCACCAAGAATGAGAGATAGATGGACAAAAGAAAATATGACACTGGGGCAGTGCTCTATCACGGCATTCCTTGCGCAGGATATTTTCGGTGGAGAGGTATATGGCATCCTTAGGCCCGGTGGAAATTATCATTGCTACAATGTAGTTGGAAAGTGCGTGTTTGATTTGACTAGTGAACAGTTCGGTGATGAGGTGCTTTCTTATGAAGACAATCCGATTCAGTCACGAGAAGTACATTTTGCAAAGGAAGAGAAGCGACTGAGATACGAATATTTAAAGGAGCGGCTGAAGAAGGGCCAGAACAAATAACAAGAATTTATCTAATTTTAGTAATGTAAGTGTTGGAGGAATAGAAAAATGTCAGAAACATTAAAAGTATTAGAAACAAGAAGAAGCTGTCGTGCCTATAAACCGCAATTGATTGAGGAAGAGAAATTGCAGGCAATTATCAAAGCGGGAACTTATGCTGCTACCGGTATGGGAAGACAGTCTCCGATTATCATTGCTGTTACAAATAAAGAGATGAGAGATAAGCTTTCTGCAATGAATGCAAAAATTATGGGACAGGGCGACGGTTTTGATCCATTCTATGGAGCACCAGAACTTCTGATTGTCCTTGCCAATAAAGATATGCCTACCTATATTTACGATGGAAGTCTTGTGATGGGAAATCTGATGAATGCGGCAGCAGATTTAGGCGTGGACAGCTGCTGGATTCACAGAGCGAAGGAAGAATTTGAATCCGAGGAAGGCAAGGAAATTTTAAGGAGTCTTGGCATCGAGGGGAATTACGAAGGAATCGGTCATCTGGTTCTGGGGTATTCAGCTGCTTCGCTTAAGGATGCTGCACCGAGAAAAGAAGACTATGTTTACTATGTTAGATAGCTGAATACCAATAACATTGAAAAAATGAAGAGGAAAAGAAATGGTAAAACCAATATGTAAAGATGTTTTCTTTCTGGGACAGAAATCAGAGCCTGCAACAAAAGCAGATATTCAGGTGGGAAGAGACTTGCAGGATACGTTAAAAGCCAACAGAGTACATTGTGTTGGTATGGCTGCCAACATGATTGGCGTGAAGAAAAATATTATTATTATCAATATGGGATTGGTCGATGTAGTCATGTTTAATCCTGTAATTCTGTCAAAAAGTGAGCCTTATGAAACAGAGGAAGGCTGTCTTTCTCTGAGTGGTGTCCGACCGACGACACGTTATCAGAATATTGAAGTGGAGTATTATGATTTCAATTGGAAAAAACAACGAAAGAAACTGAGCGGATGGACTGCACAGATAGCTCAGCATGAGATTGATCATCTGAGCGGAAGAATCATATAGAGGTAACATTAATTATGGCACCAAGGTTTTTCATATATTGATGGCTGCAGCAGCGAAAGGAGTCGATATTTTGGACTTTTGATACTTGAGCAAATTGAAATACTCAATCTCAAATTGAAAAATATATCAAAATATGATATGCTTTTTTAACGTTGTTAATGTTTTTATCTTGAATGAGGTTAGTGATGAAAGTTAGTTACAATAGGTTATGGAAACGTTTGATTGATGAAAATATGATGAAGAGAGACCTTAGATTAAAGGCTGGACTTACAACAAATGTAATTGCCAAGATGGGAAAAAATGAACATGTTTCAACAGAAGTGATTTGCAAAATATGCGAAACTCTTGGGTGTAATGTTGATGATATCATAGAATTCATACCTGAAGATAAGTAACAGAAAGAAGATGGAAAAATGATAGTATACGATGGATTGAAAACAGATTTTTTATCTAGTTGTGAGAATGATTCTATCGCAATTGAGATTGAAGAAAATATTCTATCAAAGCTTGGAAGGCATACTCCGAAAGCAGAATTTCGTTCTTGGGAGAATTCTTTAAATTATATGTATAAGGTGCTTAACGATGATGGGATTCTGTCTGATGCCGGAGTAGCTATAGAATTTAATATTCCGCAGACCTCTAAAAGAGTTGATTTTATAATTTCTGGATATGGAGCTGAATCAGATCCGGAAATGGTTATTGTTGAATTAAAGCAATGGGAAAATCTGAATGAAGTGGCAGGGACTGATGCGCTAGTGGACACTTTTACAGGTGGAGCGAATCGAAGGGTTGTACATCCATCATATCAGGCCTGGTCGTATGCTCAACTGATAAGAGATTATAATGCGAGTGTTCAGGACAGACGTGTAAAGTTGTCACCATGTGCGTGCCTTCATAATTATATTCGTCACGAGAATGATCCTATTGATGCCGAGCAATATGAAGAATACCTAGAAGAAGCTCCTGCATATACAAAGGGACAGCTTCCGGAGTTGCGTAATTTTATAAAGAGCTCCATTAGAAAAGGAGACAACAAAGAAGTTTTATATTTGGTAGATCACGGCAAAATAAGACCTTCAAAAAGTTTGCAAAATGCAATCGGTTCTATGCTTAAAGGTAATAGAGAATTTGTAATGATTGATGAACAGAAGGTTGCTTATGAAGAGATACTACGACTTTCATTAAAGTCTCAAAAGGACTTTAAAAAGAGGACAATCATAGTTCAAGGCGGACCGGGCACTGGTAAAACGGTTATAGCTGTTAATCTTTTAGCTGAACTGACCCAGCGAGATCAGATGGTTCAGTACGTTTCTAAAAATAGTGCACCACGTCAGGTTTATCTTAAAAAACTAAAAGGTCAGATGAAGAAAAGTAGTGTAGATAATATGTTCAAGGGATCTGGAACATATACCGAGGCAGGAAATAATGTCGCCCACACACTTCTGGTTGATGAAGCTCATAGATTAAATGAAAAATCTGGTATGTTTCATAACCTGGGTGAAAACCAGATTAAAGAAATTATACATGCAGCATTTTGTAGTGTGTTCTTCATTGACGAGAGTCAGAGAGTAACTATGGATGATATTGGATCTGTAGCTGAAATCGAGCATTGGGCCAAAGAAGAAGGATCAGAAATTCATTATCTTGAACTCCAGTCACAATTTAGATGTAACGGATCCGATGGATATTTAGCATGGCTTGATGATGTTTTGGATATTCGTGAGACGGCAAACTATGACTTGGAAGGCGTCGATTATGATATTAGAATATGCGACTCACCCAATGAGATGAGAGAACTTGTTATAGAGAGAAATAAAATTTCAAATAGAGCTCGTGTTCTTGCAGGGTACTGTTGGGAATGGATAAAAGCAGGACAAAATGATACGAACTGTCATGATATCAAGATTGGTGAGTTTGAGATGAGCTGGAATCTTGGAAACGGAGAGCCGTTTGCTGTTAGTGATACTTCAATTAATGAGGTCGGATGCATTCATACATCGCAGGGCCTCGAATTTGATTATGTTGGCGTGATCGTAGGAGACGATATCAGGTATGAAAATGGACAGGTTATTACAGATTTTACAAAGCGCGCCAGAACTGATCAGTCTTTGAAGGGGATAAAAAAACTCTATAAGGAATCTCCGGAAGTTGCACAGGCAAGAGCAGATGAAATTATTAAAAACACATACAGAACCCTTATGACCAGAGGAATGAAGGGTTGTTATATCTATTGCACTGATGCAGGAATGAAAGAATATTTAGTAAGCAGATTGGAGCATATAAAGAAATGAAACAAGAGACAATCGACAGAATCAGAAAATTTTCAGAAGATCGGGACTGGGATCAATTTCATTCTCCAGCGAATCTAGCAAAGTCAATTGTAATTGAAGCAGCGGAACTATTGGAGTGTTTTCAATGGTCAGATGAAAAATATGATATTCAACATATCAAAGAAGAACTAGCAGATGTGCTGGTATATAGCCAGAATTTACTTGATAAGCTAGGACTTGATGCAGACGAGATTATCAATATGAAAATGACTCAAAATGAAGCCAAGTACCCGGTGGAAAAAGCCAAGGGAAGTGCCGCGAAGTACGATCAGTTATAAATCAGAGAGGGAGGAATACAAGGTGGAGACCGAAAGTTATGTTTATAAGTAACTATTCAGTATCCCTTTAAAGTGCACTTTCTCTTTGATTTTAATTACTTATCCACAGTCATTTTAACGAAAAGGTCAAAATCGGTAATTCGCTTTTTTCCAGTTTTGTGCTAAAATAGAAGTATCATATTTTAGAGGAAGAAGGTGAGCTGATTGACAAAGGCCGAAATGAATAAGCAGTTAATACAACAGGTTAACTCATTAAAATCAACGGTAGATTCTTTGAATGCTACAATCAGCGCACAGACTCAGTTAATTGCACAACTCAATCAGACGATTCAGGAACTTAGGGAACAGCTCAATAAAAATTCCAAAAACAGTTCCAAACCACCATCAAGTGATGGATTTAAAAAGCCTGCTCCTAAGAGTTTACGCAAGTCATCTGGTAAAAAGGTAGGTGGACAGAAAGGACACCAGGGGAACCATCTGGCCGTGATCAAAGCTCCGGATGAAATCGTCAAATATATGCCATTTGCATGTGAAGGTTGCCTGCACTACCAGATGTGCAAAGGCGTCGCATGCATTGCAGAGAAACGCCATGTTATAGATGCAGTTGTTACAGTCCATGTAACAGAGCATCAGGCACTGGAACTGCCAATCTGTATGCTGCATGGAGTTACCCGGATATCAAGCATGGAGTTTTTGAGTACCTGACCCCAATGTTCGTTCAAAACCGTTGGCGGTTACAATTAAACGATATTAAGTGAGGAAGTGAAATTGTAATCTAGCGAACGGTTAGATTCTAATTTAACCTTCTGTAGTGGGCGATTTAAGTAAGTCGAGTTAGATCTTATAATCGGAATTTGAAAGATTTTTTAGAAAATGCTTACATAAAATAAAAAATTGTGTTAATATATATTTTTATTAAAATAATATGGTTTAATTGGAAACGCACAATCCTTCTGGATGATAACGAACAACACATAATATTATCATTTAGGAGGATTTTTTTATGCCAAAAAACAAATTTCAGGATGTTGTATTTACTATTATTATGGCCACAATCATGGTTTATGGAATGGTTGTCTATAATGTGGCATTAAGCATGGGAGGACTCATAAATGAAGCTTTTTTAAAGAGAAGAATACTGAGACACATCAAAGATAATCTTGGACATATTACGGAGGAACAAGAATGAGTAAAACTGAAATAGCAAAGAGATATATTTTGTTCGTTTTGGGGCTGTTTTTTGCGGCAATAGGTGTAGCATTTACAAAACATGGAGAGCTTGGAGTATCTCCTATATCATCGGTTGCCAATGTACTAAGCTGTAAATTCAGCGCTTTTTCGTTGGGCACTTGGCTTATCATCTGGAACTGCATATTAATTGTGGGACAGATCGTAGTGCTGAGAAAGAAATTTCAGCTGATTCAGCTACTGCAAGTTCCGCTGTCATTCCTGTTCGGCTGGTTTACGGACTTTGGAATGTGGGTGGTTGCAGGAATTCCCACACCCAATTATTTTACAAGAATGACTATGGTGCTGATTGGTATCATCATACTTGGATTTGGAATATCACTTTCAGTCACGGCAAATGTAATTCTCAATTCGGGAGAAGCTTTTGTAAAGGCAATATCCGACACTACCCATAAAGAGTTCGGCAATGTCAAGATCGCCTTTGATGTTACCTGCGTGATTCTAGCGGTCGTGCTGTCATTAATCTTCTTTGATTTATCTGTAGTTGGAACAAGAGAAGGTACGATCATATCGGCACTGCTTACCGGATTTGTTGTAAAGATATTCTTGAAGATTGTCAAGAAACCACTTGAATCTGTACTTTGATGTAAGGCTGTGCAGATATCATCCCTTTATTCATAGCAAATTTACGACAAACACAATGCTATAATAAATCTAATAAATGAAAGAATATACGAGGTGAAAATCATGTCATATGAAATCATAAAAATCAATGAAACAACATATCGCATCGAAGACAATAATGTGCGTTTCTTTTTACTGACCGGTACCAAACGAGCTCTTTTAATTGATAGTGGATTAACTGTTACAAATGCTCGTGAGATTGCAGAAGGTCTGACGGATCTTCCTGTTTCACTTCTTAATACACATAGTGATCCTGATCATATCGCAAGCAATCATCAGTTTGAATCTTTTTACATGCACGAGGCTGAATCATTCTTCTATTTCAATATCATGCACAAAACCGGTGAATTGATCCCATTAAAAGATGGGGAAATCATCGACCTGGGTGATCGTCCACTGGAAATCGTAACGCTGCCTGGTCACACACCTGGAAGTGTTGGTGTTCTTGATATCAATCAGCGCGTTTTGATTAGCGGAGATCCTATTCAGGACGGAATGATTTTCATGTTTGGCCCAGGAAGAGATATGACTGTTTATCGAAACAGTTTGAGAAAATTAGACGGATATCGAACCTTTTTTGATACAATCTATCCGTCCCACGGAACATTTCCTGTAGGGAAAGAGCTGATTGATCAGTTGTATGAAGTGACAGAGGATCTCAGCACATTTCCACGTTGGGATATGGAAATGCACGACCAAATTGTTGATTGCGTGGATACAGGCGTTGCCAAATTTTTGATTTCGAAATAAGGAGCATAAATGAGTACTCAATATGAGAAAATGACGACTTTCAAAGAAGGACCATTGATCATAAAAATGGCCATTCCGAGTATCATTACTATGCTGATCACGAATATTTACAACATGGCGGATACTGCATTTGTCGGACAATTAGGAACTAGCGCCAGCGGAGCTGTCGGAATTGTGTTCGGATTTATGGCAATTTTGCAGTCTATCGGATTTTTGTTTGGCCAAGGCGCGGGCAGCATTTTATCGCGAAAACTTGGAAGTCAGGATTATGACGCGGCAAATGTAACTGCCTCCACCGGACTTTTCTGTGCGGGACTTCTTAGTATTGTCGCTACAATCATTTGTTTTATCTTTTTAGATCCAATGGTAAGAATCCTTGGAAGTACGGAAACCATCGCACCATTTGCAAAGACATATATTTCCTATATTCTGATTGCTGCACCGTTTATCGTAACCAGCTTTTCTATGAACAACATTCTTCGTTTTGAAGGAAAAGCTGCTCTTGGAACAGTCGGAATGATGACTGGAGCCGTTCTGAATATTATCGGGGACGCAATCCTGATGCTCGTATTTCATATGGGAATCGCCGGTGCAGGCCTGTCGACCTGTATTTCCCAGATTATCAGCTTCTGCATCCTTGCAAGCATGTTTATTCGACGTAAATCACAGATTCGTCTGTCCATCCGATATGTGAAAATAGATCCAAGACTCATCCTGGACATTGTGGGAACCGGTCTTCCAAGTCTCATCAGACAGGGACTTAACAGCGTAGCAGTCATCGCGCTAAATATGGAAGCAGCCGTTTATGGAGATGCCGCCATCGCAGCCATGAGTATCGTCGCACGAATCGTATTTTTTGTATTCTCCATTTCACTTGGAGTCGGTCAGGGCTATCAGCCGGTCTGTGGCTTCAATTACGGTGCGCACAAATACGACCGTGTGAGAAGAGCCTTCCGATTTACCTTTATTTTCGGAGAATGCGCCATGGTTATTCTTTCCGGCGCTGCATTTTTCTTCTCTGCAAACCTCATAGGGATATTCCAAAAAGACCCCCAGGTTATCGCCATCGGAACAAGAGCACTGCAGCTACAACTTATCTCTCATCTCGCTACACCGCTATCCGTTGTAACCGAAATGACCCTCCAGAGCACTGGAAGGAAATTCCAGGCTTCACTGTTATCTTCACTTAAAAGTGGCGTGATATTTATCCCGCTCTTATTCATCCTCGCAGATGTACGTGGCCTAAGTGGAATCCAGGAAGCACAACCACTCACAAACATCCTCGTCCTCGCACCATGCATCTACTACATGAAGAAATTCTTCGAGGATCTCGTTTAAACTTGTGGGACGGTTCTGGAGAGAAATTTAATCATTGGCATTAAGCATACAGGGGGTCAGGTACAATAAAGTGAACAGCAACCACTCGAACCTGTTTTGGAGGGAGACAAAGGAAGTGCGGTTGACTTCACGAAATCCGCAAAGTATAATGAATAAAACAGCTATAAACTCTGTAATTTGAAAAAAGGAGTGGAAATAGCAATGAAAATCTTAGTTTTAAACGGAAGTCCGAGAAAAGGAAATACGGTCACTGCAATTCATGCTTTTGCACAAGGAGCGAAAGATGATACGAATACAATTGTTGATAAGATTGTTGATGCAGATGTGATAATTTTTGCGACACCTGTTTACTGGTGGGGAATCACGGCTCAGATCAAGCTTGTTCTTGATAAATGTTATTGTAAGGGAATGATGCTGAAAGGAAAGAAAGTTGGAGTCATTGTAGTGGGTGGTTCTACGACAGATAATGAACAGTATCGTTTGATCAGAGGACAGTTTCGATGTATTTCCGAATATTTGGAATGGGATATTCTTTTTCACAAGTCTTATTATGCTTCCGGAAAAGAGGATTTGGCTGGAAATGCAGAAGCTCTTGCAGAGTTGAGAACTGAAGGGGAAAGAATATATGCCATTTAAGATTGTTCGCAATGATATTACAAAAATGAATACGGAAGCCATTGTGAATACGGCAAATGATCATGCGGCAGTTGGCACGGGATGTGACAGTGCCATATATAACGCAGCCGGATATGAGGAATTGCTCAAATACAGGAAAGAAAAAATTGGATTTGTTCCGGAGGGCGAGGCTTTTCTCACGCCTGGATTTCATCTGCAGGCAAACTATATCATTCATGCGGTCAGCCCTCTTTACCGGGGAGGAGATCAGGGGGAAGAAGAAAAGCTGCGCTCCTGCTACAGAAAAAGTCTTCAGATTGCAAAAGAGAATCACATCAAATCGATTGCATTTCCATTGATTTCTACGGGCGGATTTGGTTATCCAAAGGAAGAGGGGATGCGCATTGCGGCAGATGAGATTCACGCGTTTCTTCTGGAAAATGAGATGCTGATCTACCTGGTTGTATTCGACGGTCAGTCAACAAGACTGGGGGAAAAACTCTATTCTGATCTGGAAACATATATTGATCGCAATTATGTAGAAGAAAAACAAGCGGAAGAATATGGTCTTCCCTGCATTATTTCATAAATGTTGCCGGTCGCTCTGTGAGCGACCGGTTTTTTGTTCAACTTGTGTATAATAAGTGCATCAGAAGACATATAAATCAAAAATGAAGGAGGATATGAAGGATGCGTAAAGGTTTAACAGAAGTAGTTTTTATTTTGGACAGAAGTGGTTCGATGAGTGGGCTTGAGGCAGATACGATTGGCGGATTCAATTCTATGATTGAGAAACAGCGTAAGGAGGAGGGAGAGGCGTATATCTCCACTGTACTTTTCGATGATCAGACAGAAGTGCTTTATGACAGAGTGCCGGTTGGTAAAATCAAACCTATGAATGACAGGCAGTATTATGTAAGAGGATGTACAGCTCTTCTGGATGCAATCGGCGGAGCAATTCATCACATTGCGAATGTCCATAAATATGCCAGAGAAGAAGATCGACCGGAAAAGACGTTGTTTATTATCATCACAGATGGTATGGAGAATTCGAGTCATTTGTATACTTACGATAAAGTAAAGAAAATGGTCGAGAAGGAGAAAGAGAAGTATGGATGGGAATTCCTTTTTCTCGGAGCAAATATTGATGCGATTGAGGTTGCAGGACGTTTTGGGATAGGAGCTGACAGAGCAATTAACTATGAATGTGACAGTGTGGGAACTCAGTTGAATTATCAGGTGCTGTCTCAGACGATGTCAGCGGTTCGAAAATCTGGCAGCCGCATGGAAATAGATCGCGCGATGGATTCCTGCTGTACAACAATCAGAAAAGATTATGAGAAGAGACATCATCAAAGAAAAAGAAGATAAGCGGAACGAACAGTCTGAAATGCTTTTGCAACAATCTCAGGTGGATTGCAAAAAGCACCGCACCCAAATGCTCCCAATATGAGAACCTCAGCCTGATTTGCAGCAGCGATCCGGAATATGCGTTCAATTCTATGCAAATCCTCTATATTCAAACATGGATATAAAGTACTGCATCTGCACAAACATTCCTCCTGCTAAGTCATAGGGATAAATAGAATTTAAAAATAATTTTGTTGCAAAAACGGCGATAACATAATAAAGTATAATCAGGAGGAATCTTTGCCTATGGATGAACAAAAACCAATCACCGATGCGATAGCTGCAGCCGATGCTTCTTCCACACCGCGGATAACTTACCACGATCAGAAAGATATCGAAAATACGCTGAAGCTTCGTGAGGTTTTGAAGTCTCTTCCACCTTTTGTAAAAGATTATTTTCGGGCTGCGGAAGCAACGACATCTACGCGTACCAGGCTTTCTTATGCTTACGATTTAAAAGTGTTTTTTCAGTTCTTGATAGATGAAAATCCAGCTTTCAAGAATTATGCTGTAAAGGACTTCAAAGTGACGGTTCTTGATGAATTGCAGGCGGTTGATATTGAAGAATATCTGGAATACCTGAAGGTTTATTCAAGTGGTGACAAAACGCTCACCAACAGAGAACGGAGTATCAAGCGCAAGCTGGCTTCTCTCAGAAGCTTCTATACTTACTACTATAAAAGAGAAATGATCCACAACAACCCTACCGTATTGATTGACATGCCGAAAATCCATGAACAGGCTATTACACGTCTGGATACGGATGAGGTTGTTCTTTTGCTGGATTTCATTGAGCATGGCGGCGATTCTCTGACTGGTCAGAAAAAAGCATATTATGAAAAAACGAAAGAACGCGACCTTGCCCTGGTGTCGCTTCTTTTGGGAACTGGTATTCGTGTTTCGGAATGTGTCGGCCTCGATGTAGAGGATGTGGATTTTAAAAACAATGGAATCAAGGTCACTCGAAAAGGCGGGAATGAAATGATGGTATATTTTGGGAGCGAGGTAGAGAAGGCTTTGCGAAAATATCTGAGCGTGCGTCAGGGAATCACTCCTGTGGCGGGACATGAGCATGCACTTTTCTACTCTACCCAGCGCAAACGGATTACGATTCGTGCGGTAGAAAATCTGGTAAAAAAGTATGCAAGAGAAGTCACAACCACAAAAAAAATTACGCCGCATAAGCTGCGAAGCACTTACGGCACTGCATTGTACCAGGAAACCGGGGATATTTATCTGGTAGCAGATGTCCTGGGGCATAAAGATGTCAATACCACCAAAAAACATTATGCGGCTTTGGACGATCACCGAAGGCGTATGGCAGCTACAGCCGTACATTTGCGGGAAGATTAAAAACAGAAAAATTGGAGGAAGAAGAGAAGATGAAAATGAAAAAACTGGTAAGTTCTTTACTTGTTCTGGCTATGAGTGTATCTTTACTGGCTGGATGTGGAAGTAAGGAAGCAGAAAAAGGGACAGAAGCAGCGGAAACAGCGGAAGGAAAAGAGCAGGTAGTCGTTGCACTTTGGGGCAACCAGATGTTGGATGGATATACAGAGTATCTTTGCGACAAATTTCCGGATGTGGATTTTAAATTTGAGTTGGCAACAAATTCAACGGACTATTACAGATTCCGGCAGGATCATGAAGATATGCCTGACATCCTGACGGTGCGCCGTTTTGCTTTAAAAGATGCCGTGCTGTTGAAAGATTATCTGTATGATCTGGGAGATACGGAATTAGCTTCTACTTATTATGGAACTTATCTTGATAATTACACTTATGATGATGGAACAGTGAACTGGCTTCCTGCCTGTGCAGAAGTAGACAGTTTCATTATCAATGAATCTTTGTTTGAAGAATATGATGTACCGCTTCCGACGGATTATGACAGTTTTATTGCTGCCTGCGAAGCCTTTGAAAAAGTCGGCATTAGAGGTTATGTGTCCGATTTTGCTTCCGATTTTACGTGTATGGAAGTACTGCAGGGAATGTCAGTAGCCAAACTTCTGTCCATGGAGGGAAGAGAGTGGCGTCAGCAGTATGAAAGCGGCAGTACAAATCAGCTCTCGGAAGAAGTCTGGATGCCTGTGTTTGAAAAATTCTTTGATATGACAGAAAAAGCAGGACTGGCTGAAGAAGCAGAAATGGTAAACAGAGAGCCAAAAGAGATGTTTACAGAGGGGAAGGCAGCAATGTACCGTGGTACCGGTGCAGATGTTATTACATTCCCAGGCCGGGGAGAAGATAAAGTCTCGCTTCTTCCTTACTTCGGAGATACAGAAAATGATAACTGGTATCTGACATATCCTGCTTTCCAGGTAGCGGCCAGCAATAAAGGAATGGACGATCCACAACGGGAAAAACTGATTTTAGATATTATGACAGCTATGCTGAATCAGGAAGGACAGGAAAAAATCTCCTATGGAAAGAATATGATCCCTTATAATAAAAACGTGACACTGGAATTGCTGCCTGAGCTGGAAAACCTGAGACCTTACATTGCTGAAAACAAGATGTATATACGACTTGCTTCTAATGACATGTTCAGCGTTTCACAGAGTGTGGTACAGCAGATTCTGAAAGGTGAGCTGAAAACTCCAAAAGATGCTTTTGATGCATTTAATTCAGAACTGGAAGGTGAGGATCCGGAGGATCAGGTGGCAGTACATGTTGACACTGGTTATTCGAATGAATTCACAGCGGAACACGGCAATCAGGCAGCTTCTGCTATCTGTAATACCATGAGAGAGGAAATTGGTGTTGATGTGCTGTTTGCCCAGTCATGTTATATCGCATCTGATATTTATGAAGGCGGCTACACAGAAAAAGACGTGGAATATCTGTCAAAGAATGATGGAGGATGGCTGGTAAGAACAGATCTGACCGGAGATCAGCTTTATCAGCTGGTGGAGGAAACCCTTGCGCTCAAAGCAAATCGTGGTGCTGTCTGCAATGACAGTACACTGTATGTGTCCAGTGGTTTTGAGATGGACATTGCCAGAACAGAGGATGGTTATACTTTGAATAAATTGACGCAGAATGGGAAAGACCTTGACCGTTTTGCAACATATTCTGTTGTAATCTATAGTGATCGTGACTGGTATATGCCGGCGGTACAGGAAAAGGTTGGTTTTGAGGTAATGCCGATTGAAACTGTTCCAAGAGCATACGAATTAATTAAGCAGCGTCTTGTAGAAGAAAAGAAACAATTGGCAGAGCCTACAGATTATATTACGATAAAATAGTCATTTATGATACGAATGCAGATGGCGGATAGGGAGATGATAAAGTGAGTGAAGACAGAATAAACAGAAAAACGTTAAATAAATATATGATTCCGCTGCTGTCTGTATCTGTAATGGTAGTATGTCTGGTGTTTGGTATTCTTTATATTCGATCTTTTATGGAGAAGCAGACGGCAGAGGAACGGGCAGCCCAGCTCGAGGAGATGATCACGCAGATTCGTGTGAATCTGGAGTATGGACTTGAGATTCACTGGAACCTTCTTGAAGGAATTGCTGGGGCTGCAGAGGAAAGAGATTACAGTGACATAAACGCTCTGACAGAAGAAATTGAATATTTGGAACAAACATTCCGGCTGCAATCTTTTGGCTGCAGAATCATGCTGATTGAATCAACAGGTACGGCATATTTGAGTGGCGGCGATGTCGGAATCTGGGATGATATGAAGTATCTTTCGAATGGAGAACCTAGAGCAACTTTCGTTTCTGATACCAGTAATGTGGAGGGGACTTTTCTGGCGTTTGCCAAAAAAATGAACAAACCGATTGTAGTCACAACGGATGATATTTGTTTTACCCATATTATTTTATTGAAAGATATTGAGTATGTAAAAAAATATTACACGACAGAGTCCTATGGAGGGTATGCATCTACTTATATCATTAAGGAGAATGGTACGTTGGCGTACTTTGATTCCGAAGAGGAGGATGTGCTGAAGGCCCGTAATATTTTTAAGGCATTGAATGAGGCAGAATATGTAAGCGAAAAAAATTTCAATATTGTAAAAGAAGAGCTGGAACAAGAGGGAATGTCAGCTGCCAATATTCGAATCAATCAGACAGAATATTTTTATTCGCTGGCGGATTTAAAAGATTATGACATGACATTGATGCTGTTGATTCCGGCGAGCGAGGTTGCTGTCAGTACCATGAATATGATGGCAGCTGCCGTTCGGGTTCTTGCTATCTTTATGTTTGTGCTGGCAATAACGTTGATTTTGGCATTGCTTAGTTTTATTAAGGCACAGCGCAGTAATCAGTTGGTTAAGATTGAACAGAAAAATAATCAGGAGTTAAATCGATTGCGAGAGGCTGCTGAGGATGCATTACACGCTGCTGAAGTGGCAAATAAATCCAAAAGTGTATTCCTTTCTAATATGTCACATGATATCAGAACCCCGATGAATGCAGTGATTGGATTTGCAAATCTTGGATTATCTCATATTGACAATAAGGAGAGGGTGAAAGATTATCTGACAAAGATTCTTTCCTCGGGTAATCATCTGCTTTCCCTGATTAATGATATTCTGGACATGAGTCGTATCGAGAGCGGAAAAATTAACCTTGAGGAAACGGAAGCAAATCTGTCGGATATGCTCCATGACATTAAGACAATTATCGGCGGACAGGTCCATGCAAAACAATTGGAATTGTATATGGATGTGATCGATGTAACCGATGAGGATATATATTGTGATAAGACCAGATTAAATCAGGTTTTGTTGAATCTGTTATCGAATGCAATTAAGTTCACGATGCCCGGAGGTACGGTTTCCGTGCGGATTGCACAGTTGTCGAATGTATCTGCTGAAAAAGGTTTGTATGAAATTCGTGTTAAGGATAACGGAATTGGTATGAGTCAGGAGTTTGCAGAGAGGATATTTGAACCCTTTGAGAGGGAACGTTCTTCTACAGTAAGCCGGATTCAAGGTACCGGACTGGGCATGTCTATTACAAAAAATATCGTTGATATGATGGGTGGTACGATTGAAGTCCAGACAGAAGAGGGGAAAGGAACAGAGTTTATTCTTCGGCTGGAACTTCGCCTCAAACCTGAGCAGAGGAAAAAAGGAAAGATAAAAGAACTGGAAGGCTTGAAGGCACTGGTGGTAGATGATGATTTCAATACCTGCGACAGTGTGACCAGAATGCTTGTGGATATCGGTATGCGCTCTGAATGGACACTCTCGGGCAAGGAGGCAGTTCTCCGTACAAAACAGTCAATAGAAATGAATGATGCATTCAGCGTTTACATCATTGACTGGCGGCTTCCGGATATGAATGGTATTGAGGTTGCCAGACGTATCAGAAGACTTGGAGATGATACACCAATCATTGTTCTTACGGCGTATGATTGGGATGATATCGAGATAGAGGCAAGAGAGGCAGGCGTTACAGGATTTTGTGCAAAGCCAATGTTCGTGTCGGATTTGAGAGAATCGTTAATGTCGGCGTTGGGACATAAATTCGGTGAGGAAGAAGATCATGGAGTATTTGGCAAAGATGCAGTAGAGAATTTCATGGATAGACATATTCTCCTGGTTGAGGATAATGAACTCAACCGGGAGATTGCACAGGAAATTCTTTCTGAATATGGTTTCCGTATCGATGTGGCAGAAAACGGTGCAGAAGCTGTGGAAAAGGTATCATCATCGAAGCCGGGTGATTATGACCTGGTGCTTATGGATATTCAAATGCCTGTTATGGATGGACATGAAGCAACAAGACAGATTCGAAAGCTGGATGATCCGCAGCTGGCATCGATTCCGATTATAGCCATGACAGCAAATGCCTTTGATGAAGATAAAAAAGCAGCAGTCGACAGTGGTATGAATGGCTTTGTCTCCAAGCCAATCGTAATGGAAGAGATCATTCAGGAACTCAAAAATGTGTTTGAATAAATATAAGAGTACAGACGAAATCCGGGACTGGCGTCTGGCTGGTCCGGGAAATCATCCGTACTCTCATTTTTTTAACAGAAATCGGATCGGGACAAGGGACAGCTGCCTGTCCTATTTGAAAGAGTTATGATATAATTTTGCATAAAGAAAATGATAAAAGGGGGAATCTATGCGTAAGCGAAAAAACAATCGAAGAACAAATAGAAGACTCAGGAGACGAAAAAAATCGCCGATAATGCCTGTTCTTTTTGTTATTCTGGCGGTGCTGCTTTTGGTGGAGTCAGCAGACAAAATGCCTCAGAAAATGACGCAATTGGAGGCAATCCGGGAACAGGTGACTTTAGAAATTGAAGATATCAAAGAGAATGGTGCCGGAGAAATCTTTTCTGAAGACAAAGATGAGGAACTGGCACAGATCAATGAGAGCAACCGTCTCTATTATTATTTTCCAAATCTGAATGAAGAAGAGCGGGTCGTGTATACAAAGATCATAAACGGATTCAATGAAATGGATACCAATATCAAAATTCAAACAGACCAGGAACAACTTGCAAAAATCATACGCATGATACTGGCAGACCACCCGGAAATATTCTGGACCGAGGGTGCTTATCAATTTATAAACTATGGACCGTATATCGTGCTGCAGCCAGACTACAACTGCGATGCATCCGTAAAGCAGCAAAGAGCGCAGGAGATTGAAAATGAGGTGGTGCGTGCTCTGGAACAGATACAGGCAGGAACTTCTCAGTACGAATACGTGAAAAATACATTTACATATCTGATCGATACGGTTGATTATGTGGCGGATGCTCCGGACAACCAAAATATTTACAGCACGCTGGTCAATAAAAGAACAGTGTGTGCAGGCTATGCAAAAGCAACACAGTATTTGCTTCAGAGGATGGGAATGACTGCACTGTATGTGACGGGAAAGGTTGTCGACCGGGGAGACCATGCATGGAACATCGTTCAGTGTGATGGGGAATACTACCAGGTGGACACAACATTTGGAGACCCCAATTTTATAGATTACAGTTCTGAGCAGATGGAAACCCTTCCGGGTGAATTTCTGCACGACTATTATTACTTGTGCTGCAATGACGAGATGATGTATCGCGACAGAACGGCAGATGCAGAACTTCCTGTTCCGGTATGTTCTTCAGCAGCATATAATTATTACGAAATGAACAATATTTATTACGAGAGTTATTCACCGGATGTTGTGGTGGATCTGACAAACAGTATCCTCAATGGAGAACGAAGCTGGTCTTGCAGATTCTCCAATCAGGAGGCATACAGGCAGATGTTTGCGGAAATTCAAAATGGTCTATATTCCAAACTGGTTTTAGAAAACAGCGGCCAGGCTGTATCCAGCATTCGGACGTATTTTTCGTACAGAGACGAAACGTGTGTGATTAAGCTTTGGTATTGATATAAAAATTCATATTGTTTTGCTTTTCGCACTTTACTGTGGTATAGTTACAGAGAAATATATTTGCGGAATTTTTGACCGTGACATTATCTGGAGGAAATTATGGTTATCAAATGGAATGTTACACTTCCGGAACTGACAGGCAGTGAGGAAAGAACTGCCTATCTTTATCTTCCGGAATCGTATAATTATGAACCTGACAAACGCTATCCCGTCCTTTATATGTTCGATGGACACAATGTATTTTTTGACTCAGATGCTACTTATGGAAAATGCTGGGGTATGAAAGAATATATGGATTATACCAACACGCAGCTGATCATTGCTGCTGTGGAATGCAATCACAGCCCGGATAACGGAAGACTGCGGGAATATTCTCCGTACTCATTCACCGATCCAAAGCTGGGAACGATTGAAGGACACGGAAAACTCACGATGGACTGGATGATACATACATTTAAAAAAGACATTGACAGTCGTTTCCGTACACTGGCAGATCGCGAGCATACTTTTATCGCCGGAAGCTCTATGGGCGGTCTGATGAGCCTGTACGCGATTCTAGAATACAACCAGTATTTTTCCCGTGCAGCTGCGTTATCGCCTTCCATCTGGTTTGCGGCAGACAAATTACAGAATATGATTGAGTATGCGAAGATTCAGCCGGATACCGTTGTGTATATGGATTATGGTTCGAGAGAACTTTATCATCATGCAAATATGAAAAGTCAGTTTGCCAGAGTGACAGCACAGCTTCTCAATCAGGGAGTGATGCTGGAAAGCCGGATCGTTCCCGGAGGAAATCACTGCGAGGCAAGCTGGGAGAAACAGATACCATTTTTTATGAATACGCTGATGTATCAGCCATAATGGAAAGTGAGGAGAAGAACGATGGAAACACAATACTTTAAACAGTACAGTCCTGCGCTGGGGCGCGATATGGAGTGCAAGGTCTACGGCCATGCAGGAAGACCGGTCCTTTTTATTCCCTGCCAGGATGGGCGCTTTTTTGATTTTGAGAATTTTTCCATGACAAATGTGTGGGCTCCGTGGATCGATGCCGGAGAAGTCATGGTATTTGCAATTGATACCATTGATCAGGAAACCTGGTCAAATAAAAATGGAGATGCACGCTGGCGCATTTGCCGCCATGAACAGTGGATTCGCTACATTACCGATGAGATGGTGCCGTTTATGCGCGGCATGGTAAACGAAAGAAACGGATGGACCGGTTATCCGGGAGTGATGGTGTTTGGCTGCAGTCTGGGAGCTACTCACGCAGCAAATCTATATTTTCGAAGACCGGATCTGTTTGACGGACTGTTGGCACTCAGCGGTATTTACAGCGCAGAATACGGATTTGATTCGTATATGGACGATCTGGTCTATGCAAATTCACCGGTACATTATCTGGCAAATATGCCGAAAGATCATCCTTATATTGAACTGTACAATAAGAAAAAAGCAATCATCTGTGTAGGGCAGGGACCCTGGGAGCTTCCAGAGTCTACAAGACAACTGCAGCAGATCTTACGGGATAAGGGAATCGATGCATGGGTGGATTTCTGGGGTTATGACTGCAGTCATGACTGGTGTTGGTGGTACAAACAGGTAGAATATTTTGTTCCCTATTTACTGGGACAAAAATAAAAATGAATACGAAAGAAGAGGGGGTTCTTATGAAAAACTTTATTTTTATTTCTCCAAATTTTCCAACAAATTACTGGCAGTTTTGCAGAGAATTGAAGAAGAATGGTCTGAATGTTCTCGGCATCGGCGATCAGCCATACGATGAACTGTCCAACGAATTGAAGGACAGTCTCAATGAGTATTACAAGGTAAGTGATCTGGAAAACAGTGAGGAAGTCTACCGGGCGGTAGCATTTCTGACTTACAAACACGGAAGAATCGACTGGCTGGAGTCCAACAATGAATACTGGCTGGAGCGCGATGCGAAGCTTCGTACAGATTTTAACATCACCAGCGGTTTTCAGGAAAAAGATATCCCGCGCATTAAGTTCAAATCCAAGATGAAGGAATACTATGCACAGGCGGGAATCCCTACCGCGCGTTATCATATGGTGGATACGCTGGAGAACTGTCTGGCATTTGCGCAAAAGGTCAATTATCCGGTGGTTGCCAAACCGGACAATGGTGTGGGTGCTTCGCATACCTTCAAAATCGAAAACGAAGAGCAGATGAAGCAGTTTTTTGATCTGAAATGGCCAGATACGATTTATATCATGGAAGAGTATGTAAACGGTGAAGTAAATTCCTACGATGCGATCATTGACTCCAACGGTGAGCCGATGTTTGAGACGGGTAACGTCACACCGATGTCCATCATGGATATTGTAAATCATTCCGACAATTCAATCTTTTATATTCTGAAGAACCTGCCGGAGGATACCTGTGCTGCCGGACGCGCGACTGTAAAGAGCTTTGGAGTAAAGAGCCGCTTTGTTCACTTTGAATTCTTCCGTCTTCTGAAAGACCAGGAAGGACTTGGAAAGAAGGGAGAACTGGTGGCTTTAGAGGTAAACATGAGACCAAGCGGCGGTGTGACGCCGGATATGATTGATTTTGCTCACAGCACAGACGTTTACAAAATCTGGGCAGATATGATTGCCTTTGACCGTTCCACGATGCCGGTAGGTGAGCATGCATACTGCGCTTTCGCAGGAAGAAGAGATGGAAAAGATTTCATCATGGGTCATGAAGACATTATGGAAAAATACGGCGAGAATATGAAAATGGCTGAGAGAATCCCGGATGTATTGTCTGGAGCGATGGGAAATCAGATGTATGTAGCAATCTTTCCGTCACAAAAAGAACTTGATGCGTTCTATGAAGATATCTTAAAATGCAATGAATAAAATTTTTCTGCAAAGGCCCTGGAACAAAGCAATCCGGGGCCTATAAAATTGACACATTTTGCTGTGTTTTGGAACTATTCATAATCACAGGCGTAAGATACAATAGTGGCATGAAGGAGGTAGGAAAATGAAATCAAAAAGACGAATTTCTATCATGACATTACTGATGACGGCAGTGCTGTTGTTGAGCAGTACACTGACTGTCTGGGCGGCTGATACAGATGACTATACGGATACCGCAAATAATTATTATTTTTCCGGTGAGGATAAAATCGTAGAAGGCGGCGTGTTCTTCAGCGGTTTCGGAGCCGGAAAAGATCTGAAGGTTCAAAACTGTAAGTCCGATGATTCGATTGCAATGGCCGGATTGAACCTGACCGTGGCTGATTCAAAAATCGGAGGTTCTGTTTATCTGGCAGGCAATGGAATCAAAGTGAACGCAAGCAACGTCAAAGGAAACATCATTGCAGCAGGCAACAGTATTTCGGTTGATTCTGATACCGCATGTAATGGAGTGCTGGCGACCGGAAGAGAAGTCACTTTTGATGGTCAGGCGAAAGCACTGACAGCAAGTGCACAGACGGTAGTGGTAAACGGAACCATTGAGGGTGACGCTGAGATTTCGGCTGAAAAGGTTGAGATTGGCGACGGAGCAGTTGTAACAGGAAACCTGAAAATTGAAGCGAAGACAGAACCGACCATCCCAGCAGGTGCAAAGATTGGCGAGCTGGAATTTGAGAAGACAGTCGAAGATCAGGATAACAAAGACAGCGAGAAGAAAGACGACGAGAGTACATACACAATAGGACAGCGCTTTGCAAAAGCTGTGAAATCCGCAATTTACTGGTCCGTTGCAATGGCAGTGATTGGCCTTCTGCTGTTTGCGTTTGGAAGAAAACATCTGGAGCAGTCCGCTTCCATGGTTCGGGAACGTACAGGCGCAATGCTTGGATCAGGAGCTATCGCACTGATTATCGTTCCGATCGTATCCGTGATCTGTATGATTACCGTGATCGGCATTCCGACTGCACTGATCGCTTCGACCATTTATGTGCTTCTGATCTGCGTATCGGTTGCATTTGCAGGCGCATCCCTGGGCCCTGTATTTTTGAAAAAGATGCCTGCGCTTCTGGCAAGTGTACTTGGCATCGTTATACTGGAAGTTTTGAAGAAGATTCCATATGTGGGCATTTTGATTAAGCTTGCAGCAGTACTGTATACGATGGGATATTTCATCCAGTATATTTACATGGGAAGAACGAAAAAGCAGAAGAGAGAAATTGTGGCTGAGACTGTGGAAGCTCTTCCGGAACTGATAGAAGAAAATAAATAATAAGGATAGAAAAATGGGGAAAGCATTCAGGAAACTGGGTGCTTTTTTTGGCAAATGTACGATATAATAAAAGCAATTCTATCATAGAGAGAAAAAAGTAAGCTGTTAAAAAAGGGGGAATCTATGAGCAGACGAAGCAATCATCGAAGAACAAACAGAAGATACAAACGGAGAAGAAAATCATGGGTATTTCTTGCCCTTTTCTTCCTTGTGATATTTCTGTTTTTGAAATATGCCCCATTGGCCATCATTGATAAATGAGTATGAATGTGGTAGGATAAAACATAAAATATACAGAAAAAAGGTGATAAATTATGGAACAGAAATTTTATGTTTGCGAACATTGTGGGAAAATTGTAGCGATTGTTAAGGAAAGTGGCGCTTCGCTGATGTGTTGCGGTGAGAAAATGAAAGAATTGATTCCAGGAACCACAGAGGCGGCCACAGAAAAACATATTCCTGTCTGTACAGTAAAGAACAATCAGGTGACAGTGACAGTAGGTGAGGTTTCCCATCCGATGATTCCGGAACATTACATCGAATGGATTTCTCTGGAGACAAAACAGGGCAATCAGAGAAAAGTGTTAAAACCGGGTGACAAACCGCAGGCATCTTTTGCTATTTGCGAAGGGGATGAAGTGGTTGCCGCATATGCTTATTGCAATTTGCATAGTCTCTGGAAAAAAGAAATCGAGGAGAAAAAGCAGGAGGAGCAGATGCAGGATGGAAATTATATAGTATGTAAATGCAATAATGTCAGCTATTATGATATTATTGATCAGGTACATAAGCATAACAATATGGACGAACTTCTCAAAGTTTTTGAAGATGTAAGAGATACAACACGTTGTTCTACAGGCTGTGGTGGGTGCTATAATAAGGTTATGGATATTATTTCCAAAACGATTATGGGATAAAACTCCGCCCCAGTGATTACAGGCATGTAATGAAAAGACTTGTGTATTAACATTAGTTGGTATACAGGTCTTTTTTGATACGAAAATGAGACGAAAAATATATTGCATTTTTAAAGTAGACTTGATACGATGAATACAATAAGAAAACAGAAGGACTATAAAAAAGAAATATTAGACAATATGGAAAAATTGAAGAAAATAAAGAAAAAAATAAAAATTCTGCTTATATCGTTGCTGACAGTGTTGCTTTTTCTGACGGTTGGTTTTGGCGTCTATGTTGGAAATTATTATCATGCGACAGAAACAGCAGAAGAAGCTATAGTTGCAACAGCAGAAATTTCTGTGCAGGAAAATCAAGAGGAAATTGTCTTTGCTTCTGATGAACCGCAGGCAGGATTTATCTTTTATCCCGGGGGCAAAGTGGAACATACGGCGTATGCACCTTTGATGAAGGCACTGGCAGAAAAAGATATTTTATGTGTGCTTGTGAAAATGCCATTTCACCTTGCTGTGTTTGATGTAAATGCAGCAGATGGTATCAGGGAGCAATTTCCAGAAATCAAGAGTTGGTATATTGGAGGGCACTCTCTTGGAGGGAGCATGGCAGCAAGCTATTTGTCAAAACATACCGAAGACTTTGAAGGACTTGTTCTGCTGGCTGCTTATTCCACAGAAGACTTGTCTGATTCGGGATTAAAAGTGCTTTCTGTTTATGGATCGGAGGATGGAGTGCTGAACAGAGAAAAATATGAAGAGTACCAAAGCAATTTACCGGAAGATATGGTTGAATATGTGATTGAAGGCGGAAATCACGCAGGGTTTGGAAGTTATGGAGAACAGGAAGGCGATGGACAGGCAAAGATTTCACAGGAAGAGCAAATAGAGGTTACAGTAGAGAAGATAAAAAACTATATCAAAAGGCAGTCTCTGGAAAGCAGCAAAGAAGAGGTTTCTGAGCGGGAATTAAGAAAATATCAGAGATGCATGATTTACAATTAAAATTGGAATGTGTTTGTGATTACGAAATCATTATGAAATCGGGAATAATAAAATTATCTTCAGTAGAATATATGATGGGAAATTACAAAAATTAATAGTATAAGGCAAATATATTATAATAAAATGGAGACTCAATGAACGATTTACATAACAAAACGCTTGATTATTACAACAAAAATGCCCCCGAATTCATCACATCCACCGTGACTGTGGATTTTACACAAACCCAGGATCACTTTCTGAAATTATTAGCCCAAGCCTCACGTATCCTTGACTTTGGCTGTGGTTCTGGGCGGGATACAAAGTATTTCCTCTCTAAAGGATATCGTGTGGATGCGATAGATGGATCAGAAAAGCTTGTGGAAGCTGCCAGCAATTATACCGGAATCGAAGTGCGCCGTATGCTTTTTCAGGAACTGGATGAAGTCTCAAAATATGATGGGATTTGGGCGTGTTCTTCGATTCTCCATCTTTCGAAAGAAGAACTGGCTGATGTGTTTGGCAGGATGAGTGCGGCACTAAAGCCGGAAGGAATTGTCTATACATCCTTTAAATATGGCGAATTTGAAGATTGGAGAAGTGGAAGATATTTTACGGATTTTACCGAGGAAACTTTTGTAGAGTTTGTAAAAAATATTCGGACGTTGGATGTGGAAGAGTACTGGATTACGAATGATGTGAGACAGGACAAAGGAGAAGAGAAATGGCTGAATTTGATTTTGCGCAAACGGGAAGTCATTTGACAATTGGCAGAAAATATTATAACACGCTGGACATTCGGGGTTTTCGCAGATGACGAAAGATCCTTCTTACTGTTACAAATTTTACTGGCTTGAGGCGATTGTCAATCTGATTCTGGAAAATGTGGAGGAAACTACTTTTGATGCAGTTATAGATGAGATGATTGCCAATGCCTGGTATTCGGTTGTGGAGTTTCATGTTCATTTGAGTGGGATTATGAGTGACGGTTCGGTGCGTGATGGATTGGAACGTGCTGTTTGCAAATTGCATGAGTTGAGTGGTCTTCCAGGTAATGTATCCAAAACGGAGATTAAAAATGCTATTTTACAGTATAATGATGGAATTCGAAAGAAGTGTTTGTGAACGTTCTTTCCAGAAATATGCAACCGGTGTATGATTCTGCGAGGAGGCAGGAATATCAAATCTGGATATGAATTAATTGGTAATTATGCGATAACAGAAGTAGAAAAGGAGATGAAGCAATTTATGAATTTTAAGCAGGAATTAAATTCGGTTTGTAAGACGCAAACAAAAGAGCAAGAGTTGAGTGAAGCTGCTAAACGGGCCCGGAATGATTATCTTTATGTAAAAAAGAAAATAAAAAAGGAAGCAGAACGTAAGGCATATACGACCTTGGAGAATGGGAAAAAAAGAATTAAAATTTATGAAGAACCTTTTTGGATGAATAAATTTGAATGTATGAATATTAGAACATGGCAAGAAACGAAAAAAGAAAGTTTTTTTAAATATACAATATATTATTATGCATCTTTAGATTGTAGTTTAAAGTATTCAGATTATGTTTCGACATATCAAAAAGTATTAAAGAAAACTGCCGAGGAAGATGGGGTAAAGGTAGAATTTATAGTACATGGCTATAATACTGATTTTGGAATATATTCCTATCCAATGTATATTAAAAGAACTTCATTTCGATATTATGCAAACAATTTTAAGGTTGGTATTAATTTTGTTATTGATTTCTGAGGAATTTTGCAAGAAAATACCTGATAAATCAAATAAAGTAGATAGAAATAAATCATTCAGTCAGAGAGGCGCTACTCAATGGAAAAATTAATAAAATTACACGCCCTTTGGACATTCACTCTCATCGGCAGTTTTGTGATGCTGATTGTCACGGGCCATCAGATGCTTCGAGAGAGCAAAAAGGAACAGTAAGGAGAGCGAACGATATGCGTATATTGATGTTGGGAAACAGTTTTACCGCAGCCAACAACCTTCCGCAGCAGCTTGCCTCGCTTACAGGGGCGGAGGTTGTTGCACACACCAGAGGCGGTGCTCGTCTGGCGGAGCAGATGAATCCGAAGACGAAAATGGGAGCCAGAACTCTTGCGGCGCTTGTGAATGAACGCTGGGATTATGTAATTTTGCAGGAGATGAGCAATGGACCGGTAACTGCCAGGGAGAAGTTTTTGCAGAGTGCCAGAGGACTCTGCGAGAAGATTCGCGCAGCAAGTGCGATTCCGGTTTTTTATGCGACCTGGGCGTATGAGAACGGCAGTAAGAAGATGGCTGTCATGAATATGAGCTATGAGGAAATGTATCAGGCAATGTATGAAGCGTATCATCATGCCGCAGAAGAGAATCAGGCACTGATTGCGGATGTGGGTAAGGCGTTTTATGAGAAAGCAGATGAGATAAAGTTGTATGCAGAGGACAGTTGTCATCCGAATGAGATGGGAACGAAGCTGGCCGCGGAGGTCATTGCGGAAGTTATTTTGCAGGATACATAGTTTTTCATGGGGAATAATGATATGAGCAGAGAGTTTGAGAATAAAGTAGTTGTGATCACCGGCGGGGCACATGGCATTGGAAAAGCGATTGCGGAATCGTTTTTGGCAGAAGGTGCGAATGTAACTGTGATTGATGTGATCGATGGAACTCACTATGTAGGAGATATCAGCAAAAAGGAAGTTCTGGAGGCGTTTGCCGGTGAGGTGCTGGAGAAATATGGGCAGGTAGATGTTCTGGTGAACAATGCGCCGCCGATGATGAAGGGATTGGATGAGTGCTCTTACGAAGAGTTTCAGCAGGCACTTGCTGTTGGTGTGACGGCACCGTTTTATCTAACCAAACTGTTTCGGGAGCATTTTGCGCAGGGAGCGTCCATCATCAATATTTCTTCTTCCAGAGACCGTATGAGCCAGCCGCAGACGGAGAGTTATACGGCTGCAAAGGGTGGGATTGCTGCGCTTACGCATGCGTTGGCGGTTAGTCTGGCGGGAAAGGTGCGGGTGAATTCGATTTCGCCTGGATGGATTGATACGGAGTATACGGTTTACGAAGGTCCGGATGCTGTGCAGCAGCCGGCGGGCAGAGTTGGGAATCCGATGGATATTGCAAATATGGTTTTGTTTCTGTGCTCGGAGAAGGCTGGATTTATCACCGGCGAAAATGTCTGTATTGACGGTGGCATGACCAGGCAGATGATTTATCATGGTGACTGGGGATGGAGACTTGAGAATTAGCGCAATATTGGTATAATACAATTAAAAAAGAAGGAAAAGGTAACAGCATTATGAAAAAAATTCTTGTAGTTCTGCCTGTAGAAGACAGACATAAAAAATTCTTGGAACAGGCTGCACCGGATGCGATATTTACATATTCTTCGGTTTCGGAAGTTACGGAGGAAATGGTGCAGGAGGCGAATGTAATTGTAGGAAATGTACCGGCGAAGTTTTTGAAGGCTTCTGAGAAACTCGAACTTTTGCAGCTGAATTCTGCTGGTGCGGATGCTTATATCAAAGAAGGTGTTTTACACTCGGCAACGATCTTGACGAATGCGACCGGGGCTTATGGAAAAGCGGTCTCCGAGCATTTGTTTGCGATGGCACTGGCACTGCAGAAAAAGCTGCATTTGTACAGAGATGATCAATTTGAGGGAGAATGGAATGATTATGGACAGATTACGTCTCTTTCGGATGCCACGGTGCTTGTAATTGGACTTGGAGATATCGGATTGGCATTTGCGCGTCTGTGCAAGATGCTTGGAGCTCATACGATTGGTGTCAAGAGAAGACCTTCTGTCTGTCCGGAAGGTGTGGATGAACTGTATCTTACAGAGGAGCTTCTTAAGGCAGTACCAAGGGCAGATCTGGTTGCAGCAGTTCTTCCGGGAACAGCAGAGACGTATCATATATTTGATGCGAACTTTTTCTCTGCCATGAAATCCACAGCGATATTTTTGAATGCTGGCCGCGGCGGTTCAGTCGATCAGGAGGCTCTGCTTTATGCATTGGAGAATGGTGAAATTTATGCTGCCGGTCTGGATGTGACAGATCCGGAACCGCTTCCTGCGGATCACCCGCTTTGGAAACAACGTAATGTCATGATTACGCCGCATGTGTCCGGTAAATATCATTTGCAGGAGACGTTTGAGAGAATTGTGCGGATTGCAGCGGAGAATCTGGAGCATTATGTGAAGCAGGAGCCGCTTCGCAATGTGGTGGATTTTTCTACCGGATATAAAAAATAATCGAGAATGGTATCACTGATACCATTCATGATACGATTGATACCAATATGGAGAAGAGAAATGAAAAAAAGAACGAAGATTTTGGCTGCAGGTGCAGTGACTGTCCTTGTTATTACCGCCGCAATAACAGCAAAAAAATATGTATCTGTTGATCGTGATGGCAGGTCGATATCGATTATTGGCGGTTCAGATGGACCAACATCGATCTTTTTGGCAGGAAAACTGTCGGGAGAGGATGAAAACGAAGACGAATATGAAAATGAATATATATCCATTACGATGGAAGAAGCCAAAACGATTTTTGAAGTTCCCGGTGACTATGTGATTGTAGATGTCAGAACAGTGGAGGAATTTTCGCAGGGGCATATTCCGGGGGCGATCAATATTGCAAATGAAACGATTACAGATGAGGAACCAAAAGAGCTGCCGGATAAGAATCAGACGATATATGTGTATTGTCGAAGCGGCAACAGAAGCAAACAGGCTTCGGCCAAACTTGCAGCAATGGGCTATACGGATGTGATTGAGTGTGGCGGAATTCTTGACTGGACAGGAGAACTTGACATGAAGTCAGCACTTCCCATGCGACGAAGATTTGGATGAGCTGGTGCTGGCTTATGCAATCAAAATTGTGATATTATGTGACAGATAATATTGCGAGAATCTTTTGAAAAAGAAATAATATTTAGAAAATAAAATAATATTCTGAATATTTAAAAATAACAAAGAAAGTGATTGACAAATAAGCGGAAATGTTGTATAGTAAAATCATCAAAAGAAACAAGGAATTCAAAAATTAAAAGAAAGAGGTAGAGTCCAATGTACGCTTAGTCTTTATTCCAAATTTTAAAAAATCTCTGAAAGAGTTGATCGTATAGATGTAACAGAAGGAGATGATACATATGAAAGGCAGAGGCCCATAGAGACAATATCCGAAAATTAAAACAGGAGGTACGGTCCAACAAAAACTTAATCCACTACTCATAATCTAAGAAAGTCGAAGGTGTATAAGATGAAATTACTGAATATTCACTAATAGCCCGGTCGAGAGGAAAAAGAATCGATCGGGCTATTATTTTGTCCTGGGATGAAAAAATTATTCAACGGGTGGATATTTGATTTTATAGGCTTCATTCAGCACATCCATCATATAATCAATATCATACTGTTTGTGGTATTTCTGATAGGTATAGAATCCGCCCTGAATCTGGAAGGTCAGAAGGATGTTGACCTTGGGGTCGTCTTTTGCTTCCGGAATTACCTTGAAAATGTAATCTTTTAATTCTTTTTCCAGATTGCTTGCCAAAATAGAAGACTGTGAGCCGGAAAATAAGATATCGATCAGAGTCTGCTGCGTGTGAAATGCATGAAAAAGAAGCTCGGTAAATTTGACGCTGTCGGATAAACACAGCTCCGCTTGGGGAATACTGTCCAGGACACTTTTTAAGACTTCTTTCTGAAGGCATTCGGAAAGATCGTAAATGTCACGGTAATGCAGATAAAAGGTTGCCTTGCTGATTTCCGCCAGTTCGGCAAGTTCTTTGATGGTGATTCGTTCCAATGGTTTTGTAGTTCTTAATTGTATAAATGCATTCTTAATACTTCTCTTTGTTTTTTTCTCTCTTAAATCCATACAACCGATACTTCCTTGTCAATTTTTTTAAAACGTCCAGTAATTGATGAATAACAAATATTGAAAATAGCAGTTTCTGGAAGTTCCTGCTACTATCATTATAGTTAATTTCTAGACATGAGTCAATTAATGGAGGGTAGTTTTATGATGGATATATATGGATTTTACACAGGACAGATTTTTGATGCGTACCAGTGGCTGGGCGCGCATGTTTTGGAAAACGGAGTTGTTTTCCGTACCTTTGCACCGAATGCGGGAAAAGTGGAACTGCTCTGGAATGGGCAGGTCATTCCGATGATGCCGGTGTGCAACGGACAGTTTTATGAGACTACGGTGGCCGATGCGAAGGAAGGAGATCGATATGAGTATCGCGTTTACGGACAGAATGGTGAGGCGACGGATCACTGCGATCCGTTTGGCTTTGGGATGGAATTGCGTCCGGAGCATCAGTCGATTGTCCGCAATCTGGATGACTATGCTTTTGGAGATCAGGAATGGATGAATTCCAGAAGTGATATGCGTGAGAAACCGCTCAATATTTATGAATTGCATCTTGGTTCCTGGAGAAAAAAGACGGAGGAAGCGACTGGATGGTATCGCTATGATGAGATTGCACAGCCTCTGGTGGCTTACCTGAAGGAGAGCGGATACAACTACGTGGAGTTTCTTCCGGTGAGTGAGCATCCATGCGATGAGAGCTGGGGATACCAGAATACAGGTTTTTATGCACCGACCAGCCGTTACGGGGCGATGAATGATCTGAAGAAACTGATTGATGTGCTGCATCAGAATGGAATTGGTGTGATCCTTGACTTTGTTCCGGTGCATTTTGCGGTCGATTCGTATGCACTGGCGAAATACGATGGAACGGCTCTGTATGAATATCCGCACAACGATGTCGGTGTGAGTGAATGGGGAAGCCACAATTTCATGCATTCGCGCGGGGAGGTTCGCAGCTTTTTGCAGTCGAATGCCAATTACTGGCTCAAAGAATATCATTTTGATGGTCTGCGTATGGATGCGATCAGCCGTATCATTTACTGGCAAGGAGATGAGAGGCGCGGTGTCAATGGAAATGCCGTTGATTTTATTAAAGTCATGAATCAGGAACTGAAGAGGATGAATCCTGGATGCATTCTGGCTGCCGAGGACTCCACCAATTATCCGGATGTTACAAAGCCCGTGAGTGAGGGCGGACTGGGATTTGATTATAAGTGGGATATGGGCTGGATGCATGATACATTGGAGTATTTTCAGGCATCACCCCAGGAGCGAAAGGAACAGTATCATAAGCTTACTTTTTCCATGATGTATTACTGGAATGAGAAATATCTGCTTCCGTTCTCGCACGATGAGGTGGTGCATGGAAAGGCGACGATTCTGCAGAAGATGAATGGCGATTATGAGGCGAAATTCCCGCAGGCGAGGGCGATGTATCTGTATATGATGGTGCATCCCGGCAAGAAGCTGAATTTTATGGGAAATGAGATCGGACAGTTCCGGGAGTGGGATGAGAAGAGAGAGCAGGACTGGAGTCTGAGAAGCTATCCGGTACACGATGCGTTCTATCATTATATGCAGGAGCTGAATCACATTTATCTGACACATCCGGCGTTATCCGAGAGAGATTACCGTGGAGACGGATTTGCATGGCTGGATTGCCATCAGGAAGAGAATTGTATTTACAGTGTGTTGCGGGAGAGTGAGAGGGAACAGCTGATTGCAGTGTTCAATTTCAGTGACGAGATACAGACAGATTATGAGGTGAAGGTAGAAAATGCAAACAATGCAAAGCTTCTGCTGAACAGTGACTGGCAGCGTTTTCATGGAAATACTCCAGAGACGGAGTCGGTGTTTCAGGCAGGAGATGGGACTATCACCTGCACGCTGCAGCCGTTTTCGGCAATGTTAATCCAGATAGATAAATAGTAACTATTCAGTAGGTAATATCCCGCGAGGTGTTTTCATGCATTTTAGGAGGCTCTATTTCGGCAGAGTAAAATCTGTCGAGATAGAGCCTCCGTTTTTTATTTTTATTTTATGGATGTATTTGGTTAAAGTAATTCTTCGGCCATTTCCTGCATGTGTTTTTCCATCGCCGCTCTGGCAGCGTGGGCATCGTGTGCTTTGGCGGCGTCGAGAATGGCCTTGTGGGATTTCAGACCGGAAGCGTTTCCGCGGCGGTGGACAATGTCTTTCATAGCACGGGAGAGGTTGCCGCAGATCATCTGATAGGCGGCTTCCAGAACCTGGTTGCCGCAGCAGGAGGCAAGGGTTGTATGGAAGGTCACGTCTGCATTGGCGAATGCGGCTTCGTTTTGCTGCATGGAGCACATGTCATCATACGCTTTCTGCAGTCTTGCCAGATCCTCGTCTGTCATGCGGGAGACTGCCAGCTCACACAAGGGTCCTTCCATGACACAGCGAAACTCCAGCAGTTCCCGAAATTCCTGGTCACTCAGACCGATGGGAATGCTTACTCTGGACATGGCTTCGCTGATGGAAAAATTGCGGACGTAGCTTCCGTCACCGACTTTTGTCTCAATCAAGCCCTCACCGGCAAGTTTCTGGAGTGCGTTTCGCACCGTTACGCGGCTGACACCGAAGGTCTCGCACAGCTGCATTTCACCGGGAAGGCGTTCGCCCGGTTTCCAGCTCCCTTTTTCAATGTTTTTTTTCATCTGTGAGATGACCTGATCGCTGACGCTGTTTCGTGTTACCTGATGTAAACCCATGGTTGTTTGTACCTCCTGTCTGGCAGTCTTTGTATGTTATCGCCTGTTGCTGTTGTTTTCTGTGTTTGATTATACCGCGAGAATGCCCTCTCTTACAAGGAATTCATGTACTTTTTTCTGTTCTGTCTCGTCAAGATCCGGCATCGGGAAGGTACATTTCGCATGTTCGATGAAGCCGCACTGGCGAACTGCCTCTTTGACATACGGAACAAACGGAGCTCCGATGAAGTAAATATCCATGCAGCGATTGATTTTCTGCTGGAAAAGAGCGGCCTGTTCCAGATTACCGGCGTTGATTGCTTTTACCCAGTCGGTACAGAGTTTCGGAACGATGTTGGACATACCGCAGATCGCGCCGTCTCCTCCGGACAGTACGTTGTGGGCGAAGTTATCATCAAAACCGGAGTAAATTTCAAAGTCCGAGCGGACTGGCTTTACGGCCTTGATCAGTTCTCTGGTGTGATCCATACCGGAGATGGTGTCTTTGATGCCGACGATGTTGCTGTTTTCCTCTGCGAGGCGGCGGACAACAGAAGGGCTGATGGTGTAGCCTGTGCGGTCCGGGAAGTTGTAGATATATACCGGTCCATGGATCTCTCTTGCCATGCGGCTGTAAAAATCATACATTTCGTTGTCTCCAAAGCAGAAGTAGAACGGCGGTACGATCATAACGGCGTCTGCTCCTGCATCCAGACAAGTGTTGGAAAGCGGCGCGATTTCCTCCGCAATCATGTTTGCAGTGCCGATGATGACTTTCATACGGCCTGCGATGCGTTCTACGGCAAAACGCGCAAGTTCTTCACGCTGCTGCAGTGTCTGTCCAAAAAATTCTCCGAGGCTGCCTCCGATCAGAACGCCGTCGATGTCGTTGGCGATCAGATTGTCATAGAGGCGGCCTGCACTTTCAAAATCAATGGTACCGTCCTGGTGGAACGGTGTAATTGCCGGGCAAATCCATTTTGCATTCATTGTTCTTTCCTCCTGTTTTTTAATCAAGTCCCGCACCCTGCATGGCGCTCAGTGCGTGTTCGGTGTATCGTTTGTAAAAGCCTTTTCTGGCTGGTCTTGGGATAATTTCTTTTTTGCTTCTCTCTGCAAGAATTGCAGCGGCTTCGTCCGGTGTCACTTCTTTTCCGGACAAGCCCACAAGGTTGAGGCTGCGTGCCTCAATGTCGTACTGGATCAAATCTCCCTCTTCGATGAAGGCGATTGGTCCGCCGGCAGCGGCTTCAGGGCTGATGTGTCCGATGGCAGCACCGCGGGTAGCACCGGAAAAACGTCCGTCTGTGATGAGAGCGACGTGACCGTTTAAGGATTCGTCGCAGACGATGGCTTCTGTAGTCATGAGCATTTCCGGCATGCCGCATCCGCGCGGTCCTTCGTAGCGGATGACGATGACATCACCCGGGTTGATTTTTTTGTCAACAACGGCCTGGTAGGCATCCTCTTCCTCGTTGAATACGCGGGCAGGACCGGTGAATACACGCTGGGAGAGTGCAACGGCAGAATATTTGACAACACTGCCTTCCGGGGCGATGTTTCCTTTGAGGATGGCAACGCTTCCCTTTTCGGTGGCCTTTTCTACCGGGAAAATGACTTCGTCCCGGGTGAGCCCATAGTTATGGAGATAGCCGAGGTTGCGCTCGAAGAAGTTGTCTTTTTGCAGATCTTCCAGATTTTCACCCAATGTTTTTCCTGTTACAGTCATGACATCCAGATCCAGCATATCTTTCAGGAGAAGCTGTACATAAGGGATGCCGCCTGCGAACCAGAAGCTTTCCGTCAGGTGTTTTCCGCTTGGTGTGACATTTCCGAGATGAGGCACCTGATGGTTGATCTCATCAAACAGTTCAATCGGCATGTCGTATCCCAGTTCACGTGCAATGCTTGGCAGATGCAGTGTGGCATTTGTGCTGCCGCCGATGGCACTGTGTACGATCAGTGCATTGCGAAATGCTGCCGGGGTCATGATATCCGAAACAAGGATATTTTTTTCAACAAGCTGCATGATGCTGCGGCCCGCCTGGCGTGCATAGCGAAGAATGTCGGTCATGGTGGCAGGGGCGAGTGCGGAGCCTGGCAGTGCCATACCGAGAGCTTCTGCCATGCACTGCATGGTGCTTGCCGTACCGAGGAAGGTACAGGCACCGACGGAAGGACAGCCGGTCAGGTAGTAATCGCGGATTTCCTGCGGGGAGATGGCATCCTTGCGTTTCTGGCGAAGAGAGATGTCGCCTGCCACAAGGCTTGTGGTCTGGTTGGGGCCGGGACGCATGCTGCCTCCGGGGATAAAGATGGTCGGAATGTTCATGCGGGCGGCTGCTTTCAGGTGAGCCGGAATGGACTTGTCACAGCTGCTGGACAGAATCATGCCGTCCCAAGGTACCGCGCTTGCGTGGACTTCTACCATATCTGCAATGGCTTCACGGGATGCGAGAACAACGTTCATACCGTTATGTCCCTGCGCGCATCCGTCGCAGACATCGGTGGTGTGGTAGTGTGCAGGGAAACCGCCTTTTTCAAATACGCCGATTTCTGCCTGTTTGGCGAGCTGGTGGAGATGAACACTGCCTGGGTGAGAATCGCCGTACACATCCTCAATCATGATCTGAGGCTTTTCGATGTCGGTGTCATCCCAGCCGCTTCCCATCTCAAGGGCATTGAACTGCGCCCACCAGAGACGCTCTTGGGCACTTTTTTGCTTCATAGGGAACCTCCTTAAAAGATAAATTTTTATGAATGATGATTTTTGAAAAATCTGTATACCTGTATTACAGATTTAGAATAAAAGAAGTGCAGGAAAAAGTCAAGAATTTTCTTTGGAAATTTATAGGAAAATTTGGGAGTTCCGTTGTATAATAAAAGGAATAAAAGAACGTGTATTTGTGATGGGGGAGGAATAAGCGATGGGTTTTCATTCATATCGAAACATTGGTTTTTCTTTTACGGATGCAGAAGTAACCTGCAGAAAATGGAGAGATAAATTTTCAGGATTTGATTCAACGGGAAAGGAACGATACATAACTTTTACGAAGGATCAGGAGTATCTCTTGCTTTCATATTATGGAACTGCGTATCGCCTGAACTGCAAAAATGGTGTTTTGGAAAAGAAAGATGGTACTTTATGGACGGACGGGCTTCAGATGAATGAAGCACTGGCAGTATATCATTATCTTGGGGATGGGACAGGAGAGGTTCATGAGATGGGAAACTGGGTTCCGGAGAGTGCTCTGGATCCAGTGCGTATTCGAAGCAGCGACAGGACGGATCCGTTGTTTGCAAATTTTGCAAATGATTATTCCGGACGGGTTCGTGAACTGGAACAGCGATGTAAAATGGCCGGCGGAGAGTACGAAAAATCGAACGGTGATACAGCGTGGATTTTTTTCCCTTTTCCAGAGATACCAATCAAGCTTGTTTTCTGGGAAAAAGATGAGGAGTTCTCTGCTCAGGTAAGGATTTTTGTTCGTGAAAATGCAACCGATTATGTGCATTATGAGGCTGTCTCATTTATGATTGCGGATTTGTTTCAGAAGATAGATGCGCTAAGTGTTATAGAATCGTAAGTTCCGTGTAGAGGAGAAGAAAAATATGGAAGCAACTGAGAGTTGACAAATTGAAAGGTCGGCTTGGTGGCTTGCAACTACGCGAAAGTTTATGCTGAAAGTATCTGATAAGGTACAGAACAGATACTTTTTCAGATAAATAAGCGCAAGGAGGATAGTTTATGATTTTAGCAGATAAAATCACGGAAGAACGGAAAAGAAACGGATGGTCACAGGAGGAGCTGGCGGAGAAACTGGGGATTTCAAGACAGGCGGTTTCCAAATGGGAAAGTGCGGGATCCATTCCTGATTTACAGAGGATTATACAATTGTCAGAATTGTTTGGCGTCAGTACAGATTACCTCTTAAAGGATGAAATGGATTCGTCTTCTTATATCAGCACAGAAGTAACTGAATCAGAGCCGGTATATCGAGTTTCTATAGAAGAAGCCAATTTGTTTCTTGATACGAAGAGAAAAGCTGCTCCCATTATCGCGAATGCTACTTCTATGTGTATTATCAGCCCGGCTCTTCTGGTATTGCTTGGCGGTATGGCGGATTCGCATGTGGGACATGTTTCAGAAGATCTGGCAGCGGGAACAGGATTAGTATTTTTATTTGGAATGATTGCAGCGGCAGTGTTTCTGTTTATCACCTGCGGTATGCGTGAGAGTCATATGGAACATCTCGAAAAGGAGAATTTTGAGACGGAGTATGGCGTATCCGGAATGGTAAAAGAAAAACGAAGTGCTTATGAAGTGATATTCTCCAGAGGCATTGCTGTTGGAACAGTTCTTTGTATTTTGGCAGTCGTTCCTCTTTTGTTGGTCGGGATTATGGAGGCGCCGGATTATGTCTGTTGTATATTCACAGCGTTGCTGCTGCTTTTGATTGCGGTAGGTGTGAATATGATGATTCGCGTCAGCATCATTAAGAGCAGTTACGACACGCTTCTTCAGGAAGGCGAGTTTTCAAAATCAGAGAAGAGAGTAAAAAGAAAACTGAATGCACTTCATGGAGCTTACTGGTGTCTTGTAACTGCGATTTATCTTGGGTGGAGTTTTTGGACCATGCGCTGGCATTTTACATGGATTATCTGGCCTGTAGCTGGAGTGCTGTTTGCGGCAGTGTCTGCAATCATGAGACTTGTTGTTGGGGCAGAAGAGAATTAAAAATGATTATAAAAGATGCAAACGAGAAGAAATCCTCAGGATGTCCCATCTGGAAGATACATTCATTTTCTTAAAGAGATTCTGCAGGTGTTTTTGTACAGTGTGCTCGGTAATGCCGAGTTCCCGTGCCATTTCATCGCTGTTGCAATACTGATAAATCAGCGCGAGCAGCTCTGTCTCCCGATTTGTCAGAGCGTATTGCTGTCTCATTGCTTCCAGATCTGAGTCAGATATGGAATGTGAAGATTTCTTTGTTTTGCATAAATGATGAATCAAAAGGTTTAAGTGGGCGCCGCAGGAGCGAAGGTAGAACATATCTTCATCCGAGAAGGCGCCGTCTATTTTTGTACGGAATAAGGTCAGGATGCCGAGAATCGTGCCTTCATAAGTGATACTGTACTGAAGCGTATCGAAAATATTATATTTTGCATAGCAGTGTTTGTAGATAAAGGAGCTGACTCTTTTTGTCTCATCGATCAGGTCGCTTTCTCTTACAAGTGTCGATTCCTGGCCGTGCATGAGCCAGAGAAGGTTATCTCTGTCGGAATTTTTGATATATTCGTTTTCGGCGTCTGTAAAAAAATCAGGAAAACAGATGGGCGTGTGAAACTGGATGTTGGCAGTAGTTTTATCAATATCACACAGCAGTATGCTCGCATAGCTGAATGGAATCAGCATTTTCAGCTTGGAAAAGAACTGACTTTTCAGGTCGGTAAGTTCGTGGCATTTGTTCAGACTGTAGATGATTTCGTTGTACATGAGAAATTCATTTTTTTCAATCATGATTTTTCCTTTCAAAAATATGGAATGATAAGATAAAAATACCACGAAAACTACTTATTTTCAAGTAGTAATACTTATTATAGAGTATAAATTGCTTGTTAATAATCATTGAAAAGCAGTAATCGATGTGTTAGTATAATGGCAACAAAGATGCAAAGAGGCATACAGTTTCGGCTGTATGCCTTTTCTATTTCAGGTATAAAGTGGGAGATTTTATGGAAATAAAAAAACTTTTTATTGATGGAAAATGGACAGAAGGAAGCAGCGGAAAAACATTCAAGAGTATCAACCCGTCAAACGGAGAGGTGCTTGCAGAGATTGCAGAAGCTTCGATTGAGGATGTGAGAACTGCGATTGCCGCAGCAAAGAAATCTTTTTATAAGACAAGAGAGTGGAGAGACATGGATTCTCAGACAAGAGGGGACATGCTTTTGAAAATCGCAGATGCGATCGATGCAAATAAAGAAGAATTCGCGAGACTGGACTGTATGGATCATGGCAAGCCGTTGAGAGAGGCGGAAGCGGATGTCGATGATGCGGTTCACAATTTCAGATATTATGCCAGCCTGATCAAAACGCCGCATGGTGGTGTGTATGAAGTAAACGAAGGCTTTGGAAAAATGCACAGCTATACCGTTCACGAACCGACTGGTGTCTGTGCACTCATTACTCCGTGGAACTACCCTCTTTTGATGGGGGTGTGGAAACTGGCACCGGCGCTTGCGGCGGGAAACAGCGTCGTATTCAAACCGGCAAGCAATTGTGTATTGTCAAGCATTCGACTGTTTGAAATTTTCGAGGAAGTGGGAATGCCGGCAGGAAGCTGCAACCTGATTCTTGGACCGGGAGGAACGATTGGAAATGAGCTGGCTGAGAATAAAGATGTGGATATGGTTACCTTCACAGGTTCTACAGAGGTTGGACAGTCCATCATGAGAGCTGCCGCAAGCAATGTGAAAAAGATTGGACTGGAGCTTGGCGGAAAATCACCAAATGTGATTTTTGCAGACGCAGATCTGGAAGGCGCTGTGGAATGGGCGATGATCGGAATCTTTTTGAATCAGGGCGAGATTTGTTCCGCCGGTTCGAGAATTCTCGTAGAGGAAAGTATCAAAGATCAGTTCGTGAAACGTCTTGCCGAGAGAGCAAATGCGATCACAATCGGTAATCCGCTGGAGAATCCGGATATGGGTCCGCTCGTGTCGGAAAGCCATATGAAGAAAGTGCTTGCGTATATTGAGAAAGGAAAAAGCGAAGGTGCAACTTTAGTATGCGGAGGCGAACGATATACAGAAGGTGATTGTGCAAAAGGTTATTATGTAAGACCGACCATCTTTGATGACTGTACCGATGATATGACGATTGTAAAGGAAGAAATTTTCGGACCGGTCGTGACAGTACAGACATTTAAAACCGAGGAAGAGGCCATCGAGATGGCAAACAATACGCCGTATGGTCTCGCGGGAGCCGTATTTACAGCGGATGGTTCGAGAGCTTTGCGAGTGATCAAGGAAATCAGAGCCGGTATCACCTGGATTAACTGCTATAACCCATGCTTCAACGAAGCACCGTGGGGAGGCTATAAGATGAGCGGTATCGGAAGAGAACTGGGAGTTCACGGTCTGGAAGAATATCAGGAAATTAAGCAGATCAATATCAATTTGAATCCGGGTATTGTCGGATGGTATGAACATTAATCATAGAAAACTTGTTAACAGGTATGAAACAGAGAGAAATCTGTGAGACGAAAGGGGAAATATAGAATGGAAAACAAGAATGAACAGGTAATCAAAGATTTAGACAGAGTCGTAAGATTAATTAAGACAGACAGCAAGGATATCACTCCGGAAGAGAAAAAACAGATGGTGGCAGATACGCTGGATCAGTTTGATAACTATGTAAGCCCGGGCTGGCTGAAATACCGTAAATCTGTTTCTTCTGATTCTGAGGCGGGAGCTGTGCTGGAGTGGGAAGACGAAGGTGCTTACTGCTACGGATTGAATGGCGAGAAATTTATCGACTGCCTTGGTGGATTTGGTATTTATACCTGCGGACACAGAAATCCGGAAATCCTTGAGGTCGTAAAAGCGCAGCTGGATCATCAGGCACTGCATTCTCAGGAGCTTCTTGATCCGCTTCGTGGATACCTTGCTAAAGCGATGGCAGAGATCACACCGGGAGATCTGCAGTACTGCTTCTTTACAAATGGTGGTGCAGAGGCTGTTGAGATGGCATTGAAGCTTGCGCGTATTGCAACAGGCGGACGCTGGTATATTTCCACGGTCGGTGCTTTCCACGGAAAATCAATGGGAGCCGTTTCCATGGGTGGAAAAGGAACTTACCGTATTCCATATGCACCAATGGTTCAGCAGGTGCAGCATGTAGAGTATGGAAATGCAGAAGATATGAGAAAAGCCATCCGAAATCTTCAGGCAGTAGGCGAGAAAGTTGCCGCTGTGATTCTTGAGCCGATTCAGGGTGAGGCAGGAGTTATCATTCCTCCAAAAGGTTATCTGAAAGAAGTGCGCGAGATCTGCGATGAGTATGGCGTAGCACTGATCTTTGATGAGATTCAGACAGGTATGGGACGTACCGGTACGATGTGGAGATGCGAGGCTGAGGGTGTTACTCCGGATATCATGACATATGGTAAAGCATTTGGAGGCGGAATCATGCCGATCACAGGTATCATCTGCAAACCAAAAATGTGGACACAGCAGCTGATCGACAATCCATGGCTGCTTGGTTCTCCGACATTCGGCGGAAATCCACTTGCTTGTTCCGCTGCAATTGCAACGATCAAATATATGCTGGAGAATGATATTCCAGGTGTATGTGCAAAGAAAGGTGAGCTTTTGAAAGCCGGACTGGAGAAGGTTGCCGCTGAGTATCCGCAGGTCATTCAGGAGGTTCGTGGTACAGGTTTGATGCTGGCAATTGAGTTCCACACCTGCGATATCGGATATGAGACTTCTAAGGGATTGTTTGCAAGAAAAGTCATGACTGCCGGAACACTGGTCAATGCGAAGACGATTCGTTTTGAGCCGACAGCTGTGATTTCTGAGCAGGATATCAAGGATGTCATCGAGAGACTGGAAGAAGCCTGTGCAGATACAGTAAAAGTAATGAATCTGTAATTGAGGAAACAAAAGAAATTTCATATATGCGAAGGGGCGTATGTATCAGAAGATATGTACGCCCCGTTTTTTGTTTTCGCATTTTAAGCGAGGAGGATTGGTAATGTCGAATGGTCTTATTGCAGTAATTATTATCACAATTGTAATTGTAGGTGCGATTGTCACAAAACGATGTACAGAGTTTTTGTTTTTAGGATCTGTTCTTGGTGCGATTGTCCTGTTTGGAAAGGACATGCCGATGGAATATGTCGGAATCCTGGAGGAAGTAGTTGGTGACCCCGATAATGTATGGCTGTGGCTTGTCTGCGGTCTGTTCGGAAGTTTGATTGCTCTTTTGCAGGCGGCAAAGGGAACATTTGGATTTCAGAGAATCATCGAAAAAATATGTAAAAATGAGCGCAGGACGATGCTTGCATCCTTTATTCTCGGAATCCTGATTTTCGTAGATGATTATCTGAATGTTCTGACGGTAGGTGTCTGCATGAAAGGTGTCTATGATAAGCGCAAGATTCCAAGAGAGTCACTGGCGTTTATTCTTGATTCCACAGGCGCTCCGGTATGTGTACTGCTGCCGTTTTCTACCTGGGCAGTGTTCTATGCAAACCTGTTTTATTCTGAGGATGCTGTGGCAAACAGCTTTTCATCCGGAATCAACGCATACATTCATGCGATTCCGTTTTGCTTCTATCCGTTTATCGCACTGCTGATCGTATTCTTGTTCTGTATGGGAATCTTCCCGAAGCTGGGTGCGATGAAAAAGGCTTATAAGCGAGTGGAAGAAACGGGAATGGTATACTCCGAGGCAAGTAAAAAATACAACATGAATGAGCCGGAATATACAGGTGAAGGCAATGTGTGGGATTTCATTATTCCAATTGGACTTTTGATTGCAGTCGGAATTTCATCCGGTGAGATTCTTCTCGGTGTCCTGGTAGCAATCATTACCTGTCTTGTTTTATATGTGCCGAGAAAATTGATGAGTATGGAAGCGTTTTTTAACTCTATGGTAGAAGGCTTTGCAACCATGCTTTCCATCTTCTTTATGCTGGTTGGTGCGTTTTCGCTGGCAAATGTGTGCGGACAGCTTGGTCTGACAGAGTACCTGATTGACCTTGCAAAACCATTCCTGTCAGCATCCTTGTTCCCGATGCTTACCTTCCTGCTTCTGGCAGTACTTGCGTTTGTTACGGGTTCTAACTGGGGAATGAGTGCGGTAGTCATCCCGATCATGATTCCGATGTGTGTGGCACTGAATGCAAATCTGGTTCTCACGATGGCAGCTATCATTTCCGGCGGTGCGTTCGGAAGTCATGCATGCTTCTATACAGATGCGACCGTGCTGTCCTCGAACAGTGCCGGAATTGACAACATGGAGCACGCGCTGACGCAGTGGCCATATGTATTTATCTCGGCAGGATTGTCGTGTGTACTGTTTTTGATCACTGGAACCGTTTTGTAACTGTAATAATGACAAGAATATGCTATAATGGGAAAATAAAACTAGGAGGATTTTGAGATGAGTCATAGCAGATATGTGGTAACGATTACAAGACAGTTCGGAAGTATGGGACGCCCGATTGCCAAGAAGATGGCGGAGATGCTGGGTATTGAATATTATGACAGGGATCTGGTTGATCAGGCGGCAGAAAAGTTAAATCTTCCTGTTTCCGTTATTAATGAAGTTGAAGAAAAGGCAAACAGTCTTGCGAAAAATCCGTTTTTCCGGATGGCAAGTCCGCTCGGAAGCGGAACGACAACGACACAGGATAAGATATTTGAGGCACAGCAGAATATCATCAAATTCCTGGCGGAGAAAGAAACCTGTATTATTGTAGGAAGATGCGCTGACTTTACTCTGAGTGAGATGGAAAATGCGATTCACATTTATATTTATGCTTCCTACGAGGCGAGACTGGAGCATTGCATCAAGGATCTGGGAATGGAAGAAACGGAGGCCAGAAGAATGATGGCTGCGGTTGATAAGGCGAGAGAATCTTATCATGTGAATTTCACGGGATATACGCCGGATGATAAGAGCCATAAGGATATTCTGATTGACAGCAGCCTGCTGGGCGTGGAAGGTACGGCAGAGTATCTGGTAGAGTTGGTAAAGAAAAAATTCGGAGAATAAAAAGCTGGATAAAAGGGTTATGCTATTGGAAAATGGCATGGGCCCTTTTATCGTATAAAAAGAGGAGATGCGTAATGAACATTTTTGATATTTTGGGGCCGGTGATGGTAGGGCCTTCGAGCTCCCATACAGCCGGAGCAGTCCGGATTGGACTGATGACAAGAAAGCTTTTGGGGCAGAAGCCTGTGCAGGCGACAATCGGAATGTATGGATCTTTTCTGGCTACGGGAAAAGGCCATGGTACGGATAAAGCTCTCGTTGCGGGACTTTTGGGGATGCATCCGGATGATATTCGCATTCCGGACAGCTTCCGTCTGGCAGAGGAAGAGGGACTTTCTTTTTCCTTTTGCGAAGCAAATCTCAGAAATGCACATCCAAACTCCGTCCTGCTGGAAGTCAAAGGAGAGGATGGACGGGAACTGAGTGTACAGGCTTCGTCTCTTGGCGGTGGTCGGATTATGGTGAATCGGCTGGATGATATTGATGTCAACTGTACGTGTGAGATGCCAACGCTGATTGTCCATAATATGGACCAGCCCGGTCATGTGGCAGAAGTGACTTCGATGCTTTCTCATAAGTGTGTGAACATTGCAAATATGTCTCTCTACCGGGACAAGCGTGGCGGCCGTGCCGTGATGGTCATTGAGACAGACCAGGATATTCCGGGTGAGTCTCTGAAATGGCTGGAGCATCTGGAGGGAGTTTTGAAGGTAACGTACATTAATGTCGGAGGAGATGTATAATGGCTTTTGGAAGTTTGAATGAGATTTTGCAGATATGTGAGGAAGAACAGATGCCATTTTGGAAGGTGGTTCTTCGTGATGATATGAATGAGCGGAATGTATCGGAGGAAGAGTCGCTTGCACAGATGCAGCAGCTTTGGGAGGCAATGCAGCAGGCAGCGGCTTCTTATGATAAGAAACTGAAATCGCAGAGCAGCCTGGTGGGCGGCGATGGCGGAAAAATGCAGGAATATCTGGAGCAGGGAGATACCTTGTGCGGTCCTTTTATGGGAAAAGTGATCGCGGGTGCGCTTCAGATGGGCGAATCGAATGCCTGCATGAAAAGAATTGTGGCAGCTCCGACAGCAGGAGCCTGCGGTGTGCTTCCGGCTGTGTTAGTGCCGTATTTTCTGGAGAAAAAGGCAACACAGCAGCAGGTCGTGGAGGCACTTTATGTGGCTGCTGGAATCGGGCAGGTGATTGCGCTTCGGGCATTTATCGCGGGAGCTTCGGGAGGATGTCAGGCGGAGATTGGTTCTGCCAGTGCGATGGCGGCCGGGGCGATGGTGCATTTGCGCGGCGGAAGTCCGGATCAGATTGCACAGGCATCTGCCATGGCGCTGAAAAACCTGCTTGGTCTTGTCTGTGATCCGGTAGCCGGTCTGGTGGAAGTGCCCTGTGTCAAACGAAATGTTGTGGGGGCAGTGAATGCGCTGGCATCTGCCGATATGGCGCTGGCGGGAATTGCGAGCCGGATTCCGCCGGATCAGGTCATCGATGCTATGCGCGAAGTCGGTGAGCGTATGCCTGCGGAAGTCAGAGAGACCGGCGAGGGCGGCCTGGCTGCCACGACAGAAGGAAAGGAAATCGCAGCCCGTATTTTGACAAGCTGATTTTTTGAAATAATTTTGCAAAATAAATTTTTCTATTTCAAGGCGAAGGAATGAGCCGCAGCGGTGGCTACGTCTCATTCCTTCGCCTTTTTAGAAGATGTCCAGTCTGCGGCAGCTGTCCCGTTCAATCAAAGTGTGCGGCACAATGATTTTGGTTGCCATGAGATTTGGATTTTCAATGTGATTGATGACCTGTGAAGCGGCTTCGATGCCAAGCTGGAAGGAATTTACGTCAATCGAGGTCAGCTGTGGCGAGGTCAGTCGCGCAAACAGCGAGTTGTTGAAGGAAAGGATAGAGATGTCCTTCGGGATGGAAAGTCCATGCTGCATACATACCCGCTCTAAAGAAACAGCCAGAATGTCATCGCTGACGATGATGGCTGTCGGGCGTTCTTCAAGCTCCAGAAGTTCATGAAGCGGCTGGCTGCAGTCGACAGAGGCGTCGGTGAGCTCAATACAATAACGGGAATCGGCGGGCAAATTATGTTTTAATAAGGTAAGCTGATAGCCGGATTTTCTGTCTGCCGAAAACATCATGGAGGTGTCGCTTCCAAGATACGCAATCCGTCTGTGACCAAGTGTGTACAGATATTCAGCGGCTTCCTGGCCTGCCAGGAGATTGTCGTTGTCCACATAGATGGTCTGGTTTGCAAACTGCTGTGCCTTTCCAATCAGCACATACAGCAGCCCTTCATTATACAGATAATCAATGATGGCGTCATCCTGCTTGGAATACAGAACAACGAAGCCGTCAATCTGTCCGTTTTTTATCAGGGTGTCGATGGTGCTTAGGATTTCTTCGTCATGCTGCCCCGTAAGAATAGTGCTGATAGCATGATGCGTATTGCAAAATTGGCTGATTCCTCGGATTGCCTCGAGATAGAAGGGATTTTCATAAGTCTCCCGCGGTGATGGCGGAAGGATGATGCCGATATTTTTTAAAATTTGTGCGGTCTGACTGCTGGTCTGAAAATTGGGCTCATATCCAAGTTCCGTCATGGCACGCCGCACCTTTTCTTTTGTTTCCTTGCTGATGGATGGATGGTCTTTGCAGGTCCGCGAAACAGTGGAGGGGGAGACTCCTGCAAGGGCCGCTACATCTTTGATTGTAACTCCCATAGTTGCACACTCATTTCTGAAAATTTTGATTTTATTTTCGTAATATATTTTTCTTCCTTAATTTTATAAAAGAATAAAACAAATGTCAACGAAAGAAAGGGAAGATTTCTATGTTTTGTTGTGGTAAAAGTATACAAAACAAGGCGCGAAAAATTGGTGAAAAGGTAGAAGTTGCCAAATGGAACGCAAAATGGCTTGCAATATTTATGCAAACGAGATATATTTATTGCATAAAGATTGCGTGATAAAAATACGAAAATTGCGCAAAATAAAATGTGCGTTGCATAAACAAAATGAAGGGGGATTTGTATGAGTAGTACAAAAGAAAAAAACAAGGTTCTTTCCGTTATTGCTCCATTGTCCGGCAAAGTAGTTGCATTGGAGCAGGTTCCAGATCCGGTATTTGCGGAAAAGGCACTGGGAGAAGGTGCGGCGATTATTCCGGAAAGCGGAAAAATTTACAGTCCGGTTGACGGAGAGGTTGCATCTGTTGCAGCAACTCAGCACGCCTTTGGATTTAGTTCCACAGATGGACTGGATGTTCTGGTTCATGTTGGATTGGAAACGGTAGCTCTGGATGGTGAGGGATTCACCGTTCATGTAAAAGAGGGCGATAAGGTAAAGGCAGGAGATCTGGTTGCAGAGGTGGATCTGAAGTTTTTAGAGAGCAAGAATATCAATCCAATCACACCGGTTATCATCTGTGATGGAATGGATGATATGTCCATGAGCACTGCAGGCGGAACTGTTTCTGCCGGAAAAGATGCTGTTATCACTTTAAAAGCAGAAGGAAAAGAGGATGTAAAGAAGGCAGCTCCTGTCAAAACAGAAAGCGCAGCTTCCACAGAACCGGAAAAACAGAAGAAAAAACTGGGAATCAATTTTGATTTTCTGCAGAAGCTTGGTAAAGTATTAATGACCGTTATTGCAGTTATGCCTGCAGCCGGTCTGATGCTGAGTTTAGGTAAACTCGTTCAGATTGCAGGTGCAGATATTTCTGTGCTTGTTACGATTGGAAGCACGATGGAGAATATCGGATGGGCGATTATTACCAACCTGCATATCCTGTTTGCAGCAGCAATCGGTGGTTCTTGGGCGAAGGAACGTGCCGGCGGCGCATTTGCAGCAGTTATTGCTTTTATATTGATTAACCGTATTACAGGTGCTGTATTCGGTGTGACGGCAGACATGCTGAATGACTCAAGTGCGGTTGTACATAGCTTTTTCGGTCAGGAAATGGAGGTTGCAAATTACTTCACTTCGATTCTTGGCTCGCCGGCATTGAACATGGGTGTATTTGTGGGTATTATAGCCGGTTTTGTGGGCGGCGTTGTATACAATAAGTACTACAATTTCCGTAAATTGCCGGATGCGCTGTCTTTCTTTAATGGCAAACGTTTCGTGCCGCTGGCAGTTATCGCTTACTCCGTAGTGATTTCACTGGTAATGTCCATAATCTGGCCGGTTGTTCAGGCAGGTATCAATGCGTTTGGTGTGTGGATTGCGAACTCTTCCTCCACCTCGCCGGTACTGGCACCGTTTATTTATGGAACTCTGGAGCGTCTGCTGCTTCCGTTTGGACTGCATCATATGCTGACAATTCCGATGAACTATACTGCCTTTGGCGGAACTTATACAATTCAGACCGGTATCACAGCAGGTTCTCAGGTGTTTGGACAGGATCCGTTGTGGCTGGCATGGGTAACAGACTTAATTAACTTTAAAAATGCAGGTGATATGGCTGCTTACCAGAACCTGCTGACAACCGTAACTCCTGCACGTTTTAAGGTTGGTCAGATGATTGGTGCGACAGGACTTCTTCTTGGTATTGCGCTGGCAATGTACCGTCGTGTGGATGAGGATAAAAAGAAAAATTACCGTTCCATGTTTATTTCCACAGCACTGGCAGTATTTCTGACAGGTGTTACAGAGCCTCTGGAATTTATGTTTATGTTCTGTGCATTGCCATTATATGTGGTTTATGCAGTTCTTCAGGGACTTGCGTTCGCTATGGCAGGTATCATTGATCTGCGTCTGCACTCCTTTGGAAATCTGGAATTTCTTACTCGCATTCCGATGTCTCTGAAAGCAGGACTGGGGCACGATATTGTGAACTTTGTGATTTGTGTCATTGCCTTCTTTGTAATCGGTTATGTGGTTGCTTATTTTATGATTGGAAAATTTAAATTTGCGACACCGGGACGTCTGGGAAATTACACAGATGAAAATGCAGATGACGGTGATGTACAGGTTTCCGGAACATCTCAGGGCAAGGGCGGCGCAAACAGCCAGCCAGAGAGAATTATTGCATTGCTGGGAGGAAGAGAAAATATTATACTGGTAGATGCATGTATGACTCGTCTGCGTGTTACGGTAAAAGATCCTTCCAAAGTAGCAGAGGCTCCGGACTGGAAGGCAGAGGGTGCTCTTGGTTTAGTAAAGAAGGATAACGGTATTCAGGCTATTTACGGACCAAAAGCAGATGTATTAAAATCAGATATCAACGATATTTTATAAGAAGTGAATGTATGAAATTATTAACTTTAAATACACATAGTCTTCTGGAAGAAAATTATGAGCAGAAGACAAGAGATTTTGTGGCCGCAGTGATCAAAGAGCGGCCGGATATCCTTGCATTGCAAGAGGTGAATCAGTCTGTCAATGCAAAAGAGGCGAATCGAACGCTTCTGGAAGGATATGTTCCCTGTAAGGAAAACTCTATACCTGTGCGGCTTGACAATCATGCCGCGCAGGTGGCCCTCCTTTTGAGACAGGCGGGAATCTTTAGCAGCTGGACCTGGATCCCGGCAAAACTGGGATATGGAAAATATGATGAGGGAATGGCAATTTTCAGTCTCAGTGCCCCTATTACAGAAGTCGATTCCTTTTACATCAGTCGTGGGCAGGATTACGAAAACTGGAAAACGAGAAAGGTGCTTGGCGTCCGGGTTGCCGGAAAAAGTGACTGGTTCTACACCGTTCATATGGGATGGTGGGACGATGATGAAGAGCCTTTTGAGGCACAGTGGGATGTGCTGCACGGAAGATTGGATGAGAGAAAAGAGCCAGTCTGGCTGATGGGTGACTTTAACAGTCCGGCAGAAATCCGGAATGAAGGTTATGATTGTATTTTAAATTCGGGATGGAAAGATACCTGGGTGATGGCGAAACAGAAGGACAGCGGAATCACTGTGAAGGGTGTTATTGACGGATGGAGAGAGAAGTTAAAGGATTCCTCGGACGGGATAACAGGCATGCGCATTGATCATATATGGTGCAGCGAAGAAATACCGGTGGATTGTTCCAGTGTTATATTTAACGGGGAAAGAGAGCCGGTTGTATCCGACCATTTCGGAGTAATGATTCAGTATAAAAAAGGAGAATAAGATGAGCAGAGAAGCAGGAATTTTATTAGCAATATCCAGCCTTCCTTCCAAATATGGAATCGGTTGTTTTTCACAGGAAGCATATCGTTTTGTAGACTGGCTGAAGGAGGCGGGACAGACATACTGGCAGATTTTGCCGGTCGGACCGACCAGCTACGGGGATTCCCCGTATCAGTCGTTTTCTACTTTTGCCGGAAATCCATATTTTATCTGTCTGGAGACACTGATCGAAGAAGGTGTTCTGACGAAAGAAGAGTGTGATGCGGCAGATTTCGGAAAGAAAGAAAATGATATCAATTATAAGAAATTGTATGAGGAACGTTTCCCGCTTCTTCGCAAAGCATATGAGAGAAGCAACGTCAGCGAGAATCAGGAGTACCAGAAGTTTGTGGCAGAGAATCAGTGGTGGCTGTCCGATTATGCGCTGTTTATGGCACTGAAAAACCGTTTTGACGGCCATGCATGGACCGAGTGGCCGGAAGATATCCGTCTGAGATATGGATATGCGCTGGATTATTATCGCAAGGAGCTGTATTTTGATATTGAGTTCCAGCAGTATCTGCAGTTTAAATTCTTTGAGCAGTGGTATCAGCTGAAATCGTATGCCAACAGTAAGAGTATCAGGATTGTCGGAGATATTCCGATTTATGTGGCAATGGACAGTGCGGACACATGGGCTCACCCGGAGCTGTTTCAGCTGGATGAAAACAATGTGCCGACTGCAGTTGCAGGATGCCCGCCGGATGGATTTTCCGCAGACGGACAGCTTTGGGGCAATCCGCTGTATCGTTGGGATTATCACAGAAATACCGGTTACCAGTGGTGGGTTTCCCGTCTGTGGTACTGCTTCAAGCTGTATGATGTAGTAAGAATTGACCATTTCCGTGGCTTTGATGAGTATTTTTCTATTCCATATGGAGATACAACGGCTAAAAACGGACACTGGGAAAAAGGACCTGGCATTGAACTGTTCCGCCGTGTCGAGCAGTGCCTGGGATGGCATGAAGTCATTGCGGAAGATCTTGGTTACATGACAGATTCTGTTCGCCAGCTTGTCAGAGAGAGCGGATTTCCGGGCATGAAGGTTCTGGAGTTTGCATTTGACTCCCGTGACTCCAGCTCTGCGAACGATTACCTGCCGCATAATTATCCGGAAAAATGCGTGGCCTACACGGGCACTCATGACAATGAGACGATCACCGGATGGCTGGACAGCATCACAAAAGAGGAATTCAAGAATGTGCGGGAGTATCTCTGCGATCAGTACACACCGAAGAAATGGCTCTATAAATCTATGATTGGCCTTGTAATGAGAAGCAATGCCAAAACATGTATCATTCCTATGCAGGATTATCTGGGAATGAATAATAAGTGCAGAATGAATCAGCCGTCTACCGTAGGTAAGAACTGGCGCTGGAGACTGACAGAGAAGGATCTCAGTGATCAGCTTCAGGCAGAGATTCTGCATACGACAAAGCTTTATGGACGAATGAACTGGAATTAATGGGACAAGGGGACGGTTCTTATGTCCGGGAATACCCGGACATAAGAACCGTCCCCTCTGTCCCATGTCTTTTAAAGATCTTTATCTGTCAGCATTTTGTATGCCTGCAGGTATTTATTGATGGTTTTCTCTACGATGTCGTCCGGAAGTGTCCAGTCGTTGTCCGGATTTGCTTTCAGCCAGTCGCGGGCAAACTGTTTGTCGAAGGATGGCTGGCCATGTCCTGGTTCATAGCCATCTGCAGGCCAGAAACGGGAGCTGTCCGGTGTCAGCATCTCGTCACCGATGACGATGTTGCCGTTCTCATCAAGACCAAACTCAAATTTGGTATCTGCGATGATGATACCGCGGCTCAGTGCGTAGTCGGCACATTTTTTGTACAGTGCGATGGTGCAGTCGCGAAGTTTTGTTGCGTACTCTTCTCCTTTGCCCGGGAAGTATTTCTCCAGGTGAGCGATGCTCTGCTCGAAGGAGATGTTTTCATCGTGATCACCAATCTCAGCTTTTGTGGATGGTGTGTAGATTGGTTCAGGCAGTTTGTCAGACTCTTTCAGTCCTTCCGGCAGTTTGATGCCGCATACAGTGCCGTCTTTTTTGTAGCTTTCCCAGCCGCTTCCTGTAATGTAGCCGCGCACGATACATTCGATCGGGAGCATTTCAAGCTTGCGGCACATCATGCTGTTGCCGTCAAACTGTGGCTGCTGGAAAAATTCCGGCATATCTTTTACATCAACAGAAATCATGTGGTTAGGAAGAATATCTTTTGTCAGATCAAACCAGAATTTGGACATCTGAGTAAGTACCGTTCCTTTTTTGGTTACGATATTTTTCAGAATAACATCGAAGCAGCTGATGCGGTCAGTTGCAACCATGATCAGACTGTCGCCGTTGTCATAAATTTCGCGAACTTTACCTTCTTTGATCGGTTTCATTGCTTCAGTACTCATAACATTACCTCACTGTATTAAAAAATTTGTAGTTCCTCTATCAACATAGTAAAACAGATTTTTCTCCAAAAATCAATAGTCTTGCGACGTTTTGTTACAAAAAAAACCGTTGAAGAATGGGCGAACTTCAACGGTTGAAAGGGGGCTAAAGAAAGATTTTACGGACGATAATATCCGCTGCCGTTTACCAGATAATAGGAAGTAACGGCCATTGCGATTTCGTGTTTGTTTTCATTCCAATATTTTTTTAATCTTTTTAACATAATAATTCCCTCCTTATTCATCTCTGTAATTGACTTTTTTCTTGTATCTATATCAACAGTGTTTCAACTGATGGTCTTATCTTATGGGATTTTTGAAGAAAATATAAGGTGCAATATTAACAAAAAAGTAGTCGATATTGACTTTTAAGTGGAATTGGAATAGCATAGGAAAAAATGAATGGAGAAAACTGTCATGGAAGAAAAGAGAGAACATATTCGCTATGAAAATACAAAAGTGCCGGATAACAGGGGCTTTCAGATTCGATTTGTGACGATGGCGCACAATACACCGCTTCACTGGCACCGGGAAATGGAGATTCTCTATATATTAAATGGAAATGCGCAGGTGACACTGGATGGAAGAAGCCATTATCTGGGGGCACTGGATTTGATGGTCATTGATTCGTCCCAGTTTCATGATGTGATTTATGCGCTTCCGCAGACGATGGGAATCTGTATTCACGTTTCTAAGGAATATCTGAAAAGATATCTGCCGGATATTGAGCAGATGCGCTTTTCGTGCAGCCCACAGGAAGTGGAGGCATCCGAGCAGGAGGCGTATATGAAATTGTGCGGCTATATGAAAGATTTGACGGTGTTGTATTTTCAACAGAAAAGCAGTTATCCGCTTGCCTGCAGTGCAGTGGTTTTGCAGATTATGGCTGGTCTTGTGGATCATTTCAGCCAGAAGCTGTCTCAGGATATGGAAGTATCCAGCGTGGACAATCTTGTACGTATGGAGCAGATTTTTCAATATGTAGAAGAACACTATAAGGAAGCGATCTCTTTGCAGGATGCTGCCGATATGCTGGGATTGAATAAAGAATATTTCTGCCGCTTTTTTAAGCATAATACCAGTATGACTTTTCTGCAGTATGTGAATCAGGTGCGGCTCAACCACATTTATCACGATCTTCTTCACACGGAAGGAAGCGTGCAGGAGATTATGGAGCGCCATGGAATGTACAATGCGAAGGTTTTTTACCGTATGTTCAAGGATACGTATCACTGTACACCGCGGGAGATGAAGAAAATGGCTGGGGATAGTATGTATTTAAGCTGATGTTGATATAGCTTTGACATACCTGCGGTTTGTTGTTAAAATACTCAGTAAAATACGAAGGTAAAGAGGTTGATAGTTATGACAAGTAAACTGACAAGAGACGAAGCATTTGCGTTACTCAGAAAATACAACAAGGAACCGTTTCACATTCAGCATGCATTGACGGTCGAGAGTGTGATGCGCTGGTATGCGAAGGAACTGGGATACGGCGAAGAGGAGGAGTACTGGGGAATCACGGGACTTCTGCATGATATTGATTTTGAGCTGTATCCACAGGAGCATTGCCAGAAGGCACCGGAGCTTCTGCGGGAAGGCGGTGTCGATGAGGATATGATTTATTCTGTCTGCTCGCATGGATATGGCATCTGCTGTGATCTGGAGCCGAAGCACGAGATGGAGAAAGTAATGTTTGCGGCCGATGAGCTGACGGGGCTGATCTGGTCTGCGGCATTGATGCGTCCGTCCAAAAGTGTCATGGATATGGAAGTCAAGAGTTTGAAGAAGAAATTCAAAGACAAGAAATTTGCGGCAGGCTGCTCGAGAGATGTGATCCGCCAGGGCGCAGAGCGTCTTGGATGGGAGCTGGACGAGCTGTTTGAAAAGACAATCCTTGCCATGCGTTCCTGTGAGGCACAGGTGGCAGAATTTATGGAATCCTACGAGGCATAAAAGATGAAGAATTATCAGATTACGGAATGGGTGCATCATTTTATTGGGGAGCAGGTGAAGGAAGGCGATCTCTGCATCGATGCCACGATGGGAAAAGGTAACGACACCGTGCTCTTGTCGAAGCTGGCGGGAAAGACCGGTAAAGTGATTGGCTTTGATATTCAGCAGCAGGCGGTAGACAGTACCAGAGAACGGCTGCAAAGAGAGGCATGTCCGGAAAATTATGAATTGCTGCTTGTGTCTCATGAGTATATGGCGTCGTATGCAAAAGAGGACAGTGTCTCCTGCATCATGTTTAATTTTGGCTATCTGCCGGGAGGAGATCACAGCAAGGCGACGAAGGCCGCAAGCAGTCTGGCAGCGATTGAGGCGGGACTGAAGCTGCTGAAGAAAAGGGGGCTGATGAGCCTTTGTATTTACAGCGGCGGTGACAGCGGATTCGAGGAACGGGATGCGATTCTGGATTATGTGCAGAAACTGGATTTTCATCAATATCTTGTCATCCAGTCCGAGTATGTAAATCGCCCGAACAACCCGCCTATTCCTGTGCTGATCATAAAATTATAAAACGGGAGAGTATCATGAGTAATAATAAGAAAAAATTAGACAATCCTCTTTTTAAGAAGATTTTTATAGCGGTCTTTTGCCTGATTGCGGCAGTTACCGGATTTGGGTATAAACAGGGGGCCAGTCAGGACGATGTACGCAGAAGTGCAGAGCAGGCATATACGTATGTTCAGGAAATTCTGGAAGATCTGGATAATGTCGAAACCGTCGAGGAGATTCCGGAGTATGAGGGTGAGACGTATATTACCGTCAATGACAATGAGCCGGAATTTACCGAGGAGCAGCAAGAAGCGGAGCCTTACGAATATTACAGTGAGCTGGATAGCCTCGACCGCTGTGGGTATGCGGAGGCAAAAATTACAGAAGATTTGATGCCGACGGAAAAGCGTGAGTCGATCAGTTCCGTCAAACCAAGTGGATGGCAAAATGAGAAATACGATTGTGTAGATGGAAAGTATCTGTATAATCGCTGTCATCTTCTCGGCTATCAGCTGACTGGAGAAAATGCCAACGAAAAGAATCTGATCACGGGAACACGCTATCTGAATGTGGATGGAATGCTGCCATTTGAGAACGAAGTGGCAACTTACATCAAAGACACAGGCAATGCCGTGCTGATGCGTGTGACACCCGTGTTTGAGGGAGATGAGCTGGTTGCCAGAGGTGTGCAGATGGAGGCACAGTCCGTTGAGGATGATGAGATCAGCTTTAATGTGTTTGTGTATAACATACAGCCAGGAGTAGAGATTGACTATGCCACCGGTGAGAGTCAGGAAGAGTAAAGGGCAGAACAGGGGCGGAACAGGGGACAGGTTTTTTTACCGCCTTTTTTACGGTAACAAAACCATTCCCCCGTAAGCCCCCCCCCCCCCCCGAAAAA
>JAUNPJ010000091.1 GCA_030536755.1 Eubacteriales bacterium
AATCGGCAGCATTGTGCTCTCCTGAGCGATTTCGATGTCTGATTTGAATCCCATAACATTTTCTCCTTTCATCTTTCCGGGAATGTCTGTTCGACAATAAAAGGCAACATTGGCAGTATCCCTGTCCAAATGCTGCCCAGACGGTCGGCTGACTTCCCGTTTCCAATCACACTGTGGTTCTCCACAATTATCCGTCAGTAATTGGAAATCTCTTAATTTGATAAAACAATTATAACAGTTCCCTCATAGTCTGTCAATAATTTATCAAACATTTTACTCAATTTTTTCATGCACATTATTTAACTCTTTCCTACATAGTATCTAATCTCTCCTCAGAAAGTCTGATTTTCTCTCAACTGCTTCTTCTGTTTTTTCACGAAAAATTTAGAAATGGGTAGTTGATAAGTTTTCCAATTATGGTAGAATAATTAGATGATACAGTCTGTTCAGCAAGTCATATTTTTCAATACGCTGAATAGTTATAGATAAGCAGTAACCAAAGAAAGGATTGTAACTATGACAAAATCCGAATTCCTTGAGATACTCCGGCAGCAGTTGGACGGAGAAATGCCTTCCGGCGAGATTTACAGTAATATTCACTATTACGACCAATATATTGACAAAGAATTGTTATCCGGCAAAACAGAAGAAGAAGTGATGAACGAACTCGGTGATCCAAGACTGATCGCCAAGACACTGATCGATGCCGATGAGGGACCTCTTTATAACAGTACCTATCAGGATGTTCCCTATCGCGTCTATACTTCTGAACAGCTAAGTTATTCTCTGACTGATTATACGCAGACAGATTACACACAGACAGGCTACACACAGGAAGATCCCTTTGCAGATTCACCTGTGAAGAAGACACATAAGCTGGATCTGACCACCTGGTATGGCAAAGCAATTGTCATTCTTGCCGCAGCTGCTATCATTTTTCTTCTTGTCACAGTTCTCAGCATGCTGATTCCGGTTGCCGTCGTACTGGTATTGGTGGGTCTTGTGATTTCCATGTTTAAGAAGAAAAAATAAGATTACGCAAAGAGAGCCCAGACTTTTTCATTTAAAAGTCTGAGCTCTTTTTTATCTTTTATCTCCCAAAAAGAACAACGCCATTGTTCCCGGCCCGGAATGTGCACCGATGACAGGGCCAACATAATTGATAATCACCGTATCGATGTCATAAATTTCTTTTACTTTTCGCTCTACAAATCTGGCTTCCTCTTCACAGTCACCATGGCTGATAAAAATCGTATGACAACCGTCCGCATAACTGCCGATCTTCTCTTTCATACCATCGACCAGGGCAAGCAGCGACTTTTTTCTGCCGCGTGCCTTTCCAATGGCCACTAGTCTTCCCTCATCATCCACATGCAGCACCGGCTTAAGATTCAGCATGCTTCCCACCACTGCCGTTGCCTTGGACACACGGCCGCCGCGATGGAGATGAAACAGATCGTCTACCGTAAACATATGGACAATATTCTTTTTATGATTTTCTACCCACTGTGCATTTTCTTCCAGAGAAACCCCCTGTTCTCTTCGAAGCACTGCCTCATGGACAAGAAGCCCCTGCCCCAGAGATGCACACAGTGAATCAAGCACCCGAATCGTTCTGCCCGGATATTCCTCCAAAAGTTCCTCTGCCGCAAGCTTGACGCTGTTGTAAGTTCCGCTCAGTCCCGAAGAAAAAGCAATGTGCAAAATATCTTTGCCCTGTTTTAAAACAGGTTCGAATAATTCTCTGGCCTGCTCCGGATTTACCTGCGCCGTTGTCGGCATGGATCCCTCCCTCATCTTCTGGTAAAATTCTTCCACCGGCAAAAAAGTCTCATGCGTATACGCCTGTCCGTCAATATTGTAACTTAAATAAGTACATCCAACCTCATGATCGTGATAATATTCGTCTGGTAAATCTGCATTATTATCTGTTGTGATTACATACTCGCCCATGGATCGATCCCCCTATCTGATTTAAAGTGTGTCTAGTATAACATTTTTATCAGAAAATTACAATAAAGGGAATAATTTCTTATTTATCGTCACATACGACCTCTATCGCCTTCTGAAGCTGATTGTCCTCCTCTTTTGTGATAGAATTTTGCTTCTTGAGTGCTTCATCCAGCTCAACTTCCACCTCCGGCGTGATGCCCTTGCCGTTGATATTGTTGCCGGAAGGTGTGTAATAATTGGAAATCGTCAGTTTCACCGCACTTCCATCATTTAATTTTCGTACAGTCTGTACGACTCCTTTTCCGTAGGTAGTCGTTCCCACAATCGTTCCGATTCCATAATCCTGCACAGCACCAGAAAAGATTTCAGAAGCACTTGCACTGTTGCCGTTAACCAGAACTGCCAGCGGAATGTCAAGAGGTGATTCACCCTTGCTGCTTCGCTCCTGCCGATTGCCATATTTGTCTTCTGTATACACAATCGTTCCCTTCGGGAGTATTGTCTCCAGAATGCTGCACACCGAATCGAGCAGCCCTCCCGGATTGTCACGCAGATCCACAATCAAACGCTCCATGCCCTGTTCCTGCAGATCTTCAAACGCCTTCTGATACTGTTCGAACGTCACACTGGTAAATTCATAGATGGCGAGATATCCCACATGATTTTCAAGCATTTCATAGCTGACAACTGGAATCTGCACATCTTCCTTTTTGATTTCAAAATCCAGATAGTCCGATTCCCCTTCTCTCATAATGGTAAGTTTGACCGTCTTTGTCTCTGGATTTCGAATTTTTTTTGCAACCTGTGCCAGTTCATCCTCCAAAATACTTTCTCCATCTACTTTATACAGGATATCTCCTGCCTTCAGCCCGGCTTTGTCACCCGGTGCGCCTTCATAAATTCTCACAAAATGTACGAATCCCTGTTCATCCTGCTGCATAACCACGCCGATTCCCTTGTAATGGCCTTCCGTCTCCTCAGAGATGGACTCGTATTCTTCCTTTGTATAATAGCGGGAATAGGGATCCTCAAGTCCTTCCAGAGCTCCTGCATACATGCCTTCCGCCATTTTTTCCGTATCTGCCTCGTTGAGATAATACTTATCCACAAGACTTTCTATATACTCCAGTTTTTCCAGATGCTCGCTGCTGACGAGCGTACCCTCTTTGCTGTCCTGTCCCCAGCCCCATTCTGTCACACCGACATATCCAATCATGACAACAACCGCCATCAATGCCACTCCTGTCAGAAATCCTGCCAGAAACTTTTTCTTTTCGCCCATATCTGTCTCCTCATATTTTCTTAGAATTGATAAGAAGCCTCAAAAAGAAACAGTCTCCTTTTGAAGCTTCCAGGTATTTTCCTTTATGTATTTATACTTTCAGGTGTTTTTTGGTGGTAAAAAGACTTCCCAGAAAACCAATTCCCATTCCAAGAGCCAGTCCCACAGGAAGGAGTACACGAAATACCTCTTCCACCGGAATAAACTGCATAACATCTGTCAGAATCTTAAATCTTGTCAGAATGTACACAACCACCTGGCTATATCCAAAATAAAGGATTCCCAGAGGAATCGCTGCTCCGATCAATCCCAGAATGATTCCTTCCAAAAGGAATGGCATTCTTACAAAGAAGTTGGTCGCACCAATCAGCTTCATAATACCAATCTCCTCTTTTCGAATGGAAATACCAACGGAAACGGTATTGCTGATCAGGAATATGGCAACGATCAGAAGGATGGCAATAATGGCAATGGACACATACCCTACCAGCTTATTGAATCCGGTCAGTGTCTTAACAGCTGACTCTGACTGATTGACTTTTCGAACACTTTCCAGTCCGAGAATATAGTCAACCAGTTCATTCTGATTCTCAATCTTATTTACATATACTTCATAGTGTGCCGCATTGGCAAGCGGATTGTCATCTTTAAAGCCTTCTGCAGCCTCCTCTGCATCTTCAAAATAAAGCTTCTTGTACTCTTCCCACGCTTCCTCTGCAGATACAAAATTAATCTTGGCCACCTCAGGACGTTCTGAGATCTCTTCACCCACCTGCTTCATAACTTTGTCCTTGGTTCCTTCCTCAAAGAATACGGTAATTCCCACATTCTCTTCTACATTTTTCACGATGTGATTGACATTCGTCACAATCGAGAAAAAAATACCAAACAGGAAAATACAGGCTGCCATCGTAATGATCGAGGCGAGAGAAAACATCCAGTTTCTTCCGATATTCTTAAATCCCTGTTTAAACTCATAAATAATGGTACTAATCCTCATAGCGATATTCACCTTCTTCTTCGTCGCTGATAATGACGCCTTTCCGCATGGTAACCACTCGTTTTTTCATCGAATTCACGATCTCTCTGTTATGCGTGACTACGATCACAGTAGTTCCTCTGTTGTTGATTTCCTCCAGAAGCTTCATAATTTCAGAAGCATTCTGCGGATCCAGGTTACCGGTCGGCTCATCCGCCAGCAAAATGTCCGGACGATTAACAAGCGCTCTCGCAAGAGCAACTCTCTGCTGCTCACCACCGGATAATTCCCTTGGACGTGACTTGTATTTGTCAGCAAGTCCCACCAGAGTCAGAACCTCTGGCACTCTCTTGCGGATCACACGAGTCGGGCGTCCAATCACGCGCTGCGCAAAAGCAACGTTTTCATATACATTTCGGTCCTGGAGAAGACGGAAATCCTGGAATACAACGCCAAGTCTGCGGCGATATTTTGCCACCTGACGCTGTCTCATCATGCTCAGGTCATTGCCAAGCACTTCAATCTCACCGGATGTCGCATCCAACTCCTTCAGCAGCAATTTGATGAGCGTGGATTTTCCGGAGCCGCTGCTTCCCACCACGAAGACAAATTCCCCCTTATCGATGTGCAGGTTTACATGATCGACTGCCGGCATTCCCTTTGAATACGACTTACTCACGTCTACCAAATCTATCATAATATCCTCCTTCAGTATTGCCGGTACGCGTTGACGCACCATCTATTGTTAATAGTTTATAACGCAATATGTAACAGTATTGTAACATATATCATAGAAAATGCAAGTGAAATTTTGGTGTCCTGATCTGTATGTGTTTCTACCTATTATAATATATGATTCAGACAAACTAAAAAAACGTCCATTGGACGTTTTTTTAGTATTCTAATGTTTCCATATACTTCATATAACGAACAACCATCAGCGCAATCTTAAAGGTGATGGCATCCTCAAATACACGAAGATCCAGTCCTGTACTCTTCTGTAACTTATCCAGTCGATATACCAGAGTATTTCTGTGAATATAAAGCTGTCTGGATGTCTCAGATACATTCAGGCTGTTCTCAAAGAATTTATCAATAGTAGTCAATGTCTCTTCATCAAAATCATCCGGCGATTTGTTTTCAAAAATCTCCTTGATAAACATTTTGCAGAGCGGAATCGGAAGCTGATAAATCAGACGTCCAATGCCAAGAGAACTGTATGCGATCACATCACGCTCACTGAAGAAAATCTTGCCAACATCGAGCGCCATTCTTGCTTCTTTGTAGGAACGCGATACTTCTTTGAGTTCTTTTACGATTGTACCGTAAGCAATGTGTGTATCTTCCTGTTTGTCCAATCCAAGACTGTCCAGAATCGTCTGTGCCATCTTGCCGATCTCATCGTAGCCATCCTCTTCTTCCAGCTGTTTTACAATAATAATACTCTTCTCATCCACTGCGGTGATAAAGTCCTTGCTCTTGGTTCCCATGAGATTTTTGACCGCTTCCATAGAATTATGATCTTTCTCCTGCTGAGTCTCAAGAATCATAACAACGCGGCGCGCATCACTGTCAATATGAAGCTTTTTGGCTCTGTTATAAATATCCACCAACAGCAGGTTATCCAATAACAGGTTCTTGATAAAACTGTCTTTGTCAAAACGTTCTTTGTATGCCACAATGAGATTCTGAATCTGGAATACAGCAAGCTTGCCGATCATATAAGTGTTGTCATCGTCTCCGCTGACGATCAGAATATACTCCAATTGGTGGTCTTCGCTAACCTTAAAATATTGAATTCCTTTGATAAGCTGGCTTTCCGCAGGTGACTGGACAAATGCCTGGACATCTGCCTGGTTGACTACGTTATCCGGAAAAGTTGATGCCAAAACCTTGCCTTCTGTATCCAGCACACTGAACTCTGTCCTGGATATTTCTTTTAATCCTTCCACTGTGTTCTGAAGAACCTGATTTGATATCATAATACTCATCCCTTCTCTATAAATAATACTTCGTGCTTTCGAATTATCACAAAAATCCCCCCACGCTTAGGACTATTTTAATACATTTTCACCAAAAATGGAAGAGCAATGTCAAAAAAATCTTTGATTTTTTGTAAGTTTTTACCTAAATCAGAGTCACTCTTTTGAAAATATTGATAAAAAACCGTTCTTTAGTCTTCTTTTGCCCATCCGTACGCATACTTTACAGCCTTATTCCATCCTCTGAGTTTTTCCAGACGTTCCTCCTGCGAAATGGATGGTTCAAAGGTCTGATCAATAGCCCAGTTTTTTCTCACATCTTCCTTATCTTTCCAATAACCAACTGCAAGCCCTGCCAGATATGCAGCCCCCATAGCCGTCGTCTCCACACATTGCGGGCGGTTGACCGGCGCCTGAATCAGATCCGCCTGTGTCTGCATCAGGAAATTATTGGCACTGGCACCTCCATCTACCTTCAGAGCAGCCAGTGAGATTTTGGAGTCTGCCTCCATCGCCGCAATGACATCATTGACCTGATAAGCCAACGATTCGAGTGTCGCACGGATGATATGATATTTATTCACGCCTCTGGTAATCCCTACAATGGTGCCTCTGGCATACTGATCCCAATGCGGTGCTCCCAGCCCCGTAAATGCCGGAACAACATAGCAGCCATTGGTGTCTTTTACCTTTTGCGCCATATACTCGGAATCCTCCGAAGAATCAATGATCCGCAGCTCATCTCTGAGCCACTGAATCGCTGCGCCTGCCACAAAAATAGAACCTTCCAGCGCATAATTCACCTTTCCATCGAGTCCCCATGCAATGGTTGTCACCAGGCCATTCTGAGAAAATACCGGTTTTTCTCCCGTATTCATCAAAAGAAAGCATCCCGTTCCATAAGTATTCTTAGCCTCTCCCGGCAAAAAACAGGTCTGTCCAAACAAAGCCGCCTGCTGATCTCCCGCTGCTCCTGCAATAGGAATCGCTCCTCCCAGAAAAGAGGAATCAGCAAATCCATACACGCAGCTCGACGGCATCGGCTTTGGAAGCATACATTTGGGGATATCCAGTTCCTGGAGAATTTCGTCATCCCACTGCAGAGTATTGATGTTAAACAACATGGTTCGAGATGCATTGGAGTAATCCGTCACATGCACTTTTCCCTTCGTCAGCTTCCAGATCAGCCAGGTTTCTACCGTTCCAAACAGCAGATCACCTTTTTCGGCTCTTTCCCTTGCTCCCGGCACATTGTCCAGAATCCACTTGATTTTCGTTGCCGAAAAATACGCATCAATCACCAGACCTGTCTTCTGACGAAATTTTTCTGTCAGTCCTTTTTCCTTCAGGGAGTCACAATACCCAGAAGTTCTGCGGCACTGCCAGACAATGGCATGATGAACCGGTTCTCCCGTGTTTTTATCCCAGATGATCGCAGTTTCTCTCTGATTCGTAATTCCGATCGCTGCAATTTCTGCTGCAGATGCACCGATTTTTGTCATCGCCTCCACAGCCACACCAAGCATGCTTCCCCAGATTTCGTCGGCATCATGCTCCACCCATCCCGGTTTTGGAAAATACTGAGTGAATTCACGCTGCGCCATACTTTGGATTGTTCCTTTTTCATCAAACAAAATGCACCGATTGCTGGTCGTTCCTGCATCCAGCGCCATCATATACTTTGCCATATTTCCTACTCCTTTATGTATCTGCTTCCAACTGTTTGGTAAGGTAGCGCCCTACCACTTTGGAAAAATTCTCAATACTGCGAATGTACGCAAAATCCTTACCGAATATTTTTTTCTCCGCATCCAGTTCTTTTTCTTCTCCCACAAACACGCCAAGCACACTCACGCCCTCGCTCCTGAGACGGCGCACCTCAAATCCGGTATCGCGGATGGCATATTTTCCCTCATATGGGGTGGGATTCTTCGCATTTGGACGGTTCAGAATCACATCATATGGTTTGCCGTCGCTTAAAATGATCAGAATTTTCTTCTCTTCCTCGCGCTGAAGCAAGGTACTCCCGATTGCCTTGATAGCAAGCCCGTCACGGTTGTTGGAAGATGTCACAAAATCGAAAATGCGCTCATTGGCACTTCGGTCATCATCATACTCGCGAAATCTCTGCAAAATCGTATAATCCCAGAAGGTGCAGTAGCTCATGACTCTGTGCGGAATCTGCACATTGCTCAAAGCCTCACTGATGATATATGCCTGCAAAGCCACTTCACTCTGACGGCTTCTCTGTGAACCGCTGGCATCAATCAGCACATCCACCACAAATTCATCGCTGTCAGCCTTCAGCTCTCTCTTGAAAAGTCGGTCATCATCCGTGCGTCCGACCTTCCACATCAGTGATGGAACGATCGTTCCCCACTGCGACAGCACTTCCTGTGTTTCGCTTCGCAGTACAAGAGACTTTCGCAGAATTTCCGTAAGATGAGCAATGTTTCGCTTGACGGTTCGATGTTTGTCATAGTACAGATAACGATTCTTGTCTTTCGTCTTTCTCGCATACTCATACTGGTAATTGCGGGTGACAGGATTTTGCAGAATACCATCGGTAAAATACAGACTGCAGTCCGCGTGAATGCCGCGGCACATCTGATACGTCAGTTTTTTTGTCTCCAGCTCACCCATATACGATTTTCCAAAATTCAGTTCCACATAAGAATGCATCTTCTCCAGCGATTCCTCCGTCACCACCTTGATGGTCTTCTTATGCTTTTTGCGATCCTGCTGCTGATTTTCCAGATCCTCCATGCTGGTCATCTGATCAGTCAGCTGTTTGAGATAATTTTCCAGGGCATCCTCATACATCTCCTCTGACAGATAATCCTCCCAGGAAAACTCTGCCAGTTCTTCCAGCGTTACTGCCAGTACTTTCTCCAATGGACCATATTTCTGTTCAAAATCCGGCTCAACCATCTGGTTATAGATACGGTCCACCACCCGAATGATGTCCATGCTGTTTTTCGCCTTGCGGCATTCGTGAATTTCATCCAGATATTCCTGCATTTTTCTCTCTACCGGACGCGGACCATCCAGATATTCCTGCAAAAGACGGATTTTCAGCTGTCCAATCTTGTTATGAGCAAGATGAGAAAAATCACGGTCCAGAATTTCTTCAAACGCCTCCCGCCCCATGCTTTCTACACCGGGACGCTCCCGGCGAATACGTTCTCCGATCGCTTCCTCAATACAGAGCTGCGCAATGGCAGTCAGCGAACCCTCGTCTGCATTCAGAAAAACCTTTTTCACAAGGTACATGCCCATCTCGTCTTTCTGAAAATACTTGGCAAACGCGCCCTGCTTGATGCCATCATAAAGAGCGATGGCGCGGCTGCGCTGAAACGCCTGAAGATCCGGCTTCATATTCAGCGTGTAATCTCCGCTTACCGTCCAAAGCAGATTTTTAATTCTGTTTTCCAGTTCCAACTGATAATCGTCAATAAATTCCTGATTCATATCTTAACTCCATTTATGCTTGAAAAATGTCCGCTCTGCTCCATTCTTTTAGAATACGGGTCATGACCACATCATCAATAATCTCCTTCTCAAACATATCGAACGATTTGTTAGTCACACCCATACGCACAGCCTGCAGAGGAGCCAGCCCCCAGCGAATCACACCAACAGCAGCCAGAAGACCGCGAAGGTCCAGTGCTTTGGTGGAAATTTCTCCATTATCGGCCTTCAGCTGCAGATCCAGAAACAGTCCGATAAACTGTTCCAGTGCCTGTGGTTTGAGATTCTCATAATTCTTTCTTAAAATAAATTCCAGAGACTGTGCCGTCTGCGCCGGCATATCAATCACCAGAAAACGGGAGACCAGAGCCTCATTCAACTCCTTCGTTCCCGCATAGCCATAGTTCATGGTTCCGATAAAACGGGCCGCCGGATGCAGATCAATCTTGTCATATCCCGGCACATCAATGCTTCTTCGATAATCCAGTGTAGCATGCAGAACCGACACGGCATCATTTTTTGCCATATTGATCTCATCAAGAATGCCAAAACCGCCATACTGTGCACATCGATAAATGCTTCCCTTTCGCAGTTTTACTTCATTATTTTCAAATGTATCGGTACCGATCAGATCTCCGCTGTTGGTATTGACGTGAAAAGACACATTGTAGGAGGGACGATTAAAAATGTAGGCAAGGTTTTCTGCCAGAATATTTTTTCCTGTTGCCTTCGGCCCTGACAGCAAAAGATTCTGTCCCTCCAGAAGTGCAGCAATCGCCATCTCAAGAATTTCCTTTCCATAGAAAGGAATTCCCGGCTTCACCACCCTTTTTTTTACTTTTTCCTCTACCGGATATATTCTGCGAAATTCCTCTACTTTCTCAATTAAAAGCGGATTCACCTGCTGCTCCCTCAGAAACTGTAATTCTTCCATATGATTTCTCCTTTTGTCGTACTTGAACCTTTCTTCTTATTATACTGAGTGTTTTTGCAGGTGTCAATTTATTACCTTTTTCGTATAGTTTTGTCTAAAAAAACAGCCCGGTCAGGGGGATTGACCGAACTGTTTCTTTATATCTGAATATTAAGAGATTATCTGTCCTGATGAAGGTGGAAGTTTGCATATGCAGGTGCACCATGCTCATGCAGATCCAAACCATCTTTCTCTTCCTGTTCGCTGACGCGAAGACCAATTGTCTTGTTAATCACTGTAAACACGATCAGGCCCAATACTACGACATAAGCAATCGTAGAAGCAACACCGATGACCTGTGTTACAAAGCTGACTTCAGAAGAGAACACACCTGTCAAAATAGTACCCATCGCACCGCAGCATCCATGCACGCCAACAGCACCAACCGGGTCATCAACCTTCAGGTTTTTATCAACAAAATCTATAATAAATACAACTGCAACACCTGCAATGGCACCGATTGCCAGAGCAGCATAATTGGAAACTACATCACAGCCTGCTGTGATTGCTACCAGACCTGCAAGAGAACCATTGAATGTCATGGAAACATCAGGTTTTCCATATTTAATCCATGTGGTTGCCAGAGCCATCAAAGTTGCTGCTGCCGCTGCCAGGTTTGTTGTCATAGCAATGTCACCAAGGCTTGTGGTTGCGCCTGTCGTAGAACCACAGTTAAATCCAAACCAGCAGAACCAGAGAATGAATACACCTAACACACCAAGCGGAAGGTTGTGTCCTGGAATACCGTTTGCAGAGCCGTCTTTGTTGTACTTTCCAAGTCTTGGTCCTAACATTTTTGCACCGATGAACGCAAGCACACCGCCTACCATATGTACGGCTGTGGATCCTGCGAAATCATGGAATCCAAGATTGGATAACCAGCCGCCGCCCCAGATCCAGTGACCGGTAACCGGATAAATAAAGATACTGATACATGCACTGTATGCAAGGTAAGCAGAGAATTTAGTTCTCTCAGCCATCGCACCAGATACGATTGTTGCTGCTGTCGCACAGAATACTGTGTGGAAAATCATAAATACACCGATTGGAAGTCCGTTAAACATTCCATCTGCATCTGCCAGAGAGGTAGGATTGAAAAATCCGGCTGTACCAATGATCGGGCTGTCTCCGCCAAACATCAGAGCAAATCCGATCAGGAAGAAGAAAAGGCTTCCCAGTACAAAGTCCATCATGTTTTTCATACAAATATTGCCCGCATTTTTTGCTCTTGTAAAACCAGTCTCAACCATTGCGAATCCTGCCTGCATAAAATATACAAGAAACGCTCCTATTAATGTCCACATAATATTCATAAGAAGCTCTGTTGCGTCGGCAAGTTCCATGCCGCTGCTTAAAAGATCTGATAAATACATATTGTTTCCCTCCTCATTTACACATATTTGCCGATCGGCTTTCTGTAACCGTTCAGCGAAAATGGGGACAACTCCAGAGTTCCTCACGCTCTGAAAGTCATCCCCATTGATAACATTATTTTTTCATAATTAATTTTTTCATCCTCAGCAGTTATCCTACAGGGCATCTCTTCCACGTTCACCCGTACGGATTCGAACTGCATCTTCTACATCATACACGAAAATTTTTCCATCGCCATAGTTACCGGTATTGATCTGTTCCACAACACTTTCGATAATCTCATTGGCTGCCACATCGTCTACCACTGTCTCCACTTTAATCTTTGGAAGCAGGTTTACTTTATACTCCGCTCCACGGTACATATGGCGGAAACCTTTCTGATTACCATAACCCATAATGTTTGTAATCATCAGACCGTTTGCCTGACTTTTATCCAAAATCAGCTTCAATTCTTCCAGTTTCTCTGGCTTAATCACGATCTCCAATTTTTTCATAATACTTTTCCTCCTCAAAAATTTCTATATATATAAGAAATTTCTA
>JAUNPJ010000092.1 GCA_030536755.1 Eubacteriales bacterium
TGCTTCTGTCGGTGCCGGCGCCTCTGGTGCTTCCGTTGGCGCTGGGGTCTCCGGTGCTGCGGTCGGCACTGGTGCCAGCTCTGCTACAGGTACCGGAGTCGGAGTTACGGTTGGGGTCGGAGTGACGGACGGCGTTGGCGTTACAGACGGTGTTGGCGTTGCCGCCACCTTTGCCTCCGTCTCTACCGGATAATACTGCATATTGGAAGCCAGCAAAGTCATCGTCAAAGCTGCTCCGCATACCTTAACCACTTTCTTTGATGTCGTATATTTCTTTCTCATGATTCACCTCATCATAGATCACTATTCCATAAACAAAAACAGACTGCATTTTTCCGTTCTGACATGGCAGCAATCTGTCTTCGTAAACTCACTTCATCATTTTGCGTATCCATTGTATCACATCCTTAAAATAATGAACAGCCCCTAATTCAAAAAATTCATAAGAACTACATTTCTGCCAAAAGCATTGCATTTTTTTTCAAAATCATGTATATTGCGTTCTATAGAAACTTTTTACAGGATTAACCATATTGAAAAAGGAGTGATTTTTATTGGATTCAAGTGATGCGATACAGATAGCAGCCCTTTTGTTTTTGCTTTTGCTGTCTGCATTTTTCTCTTCCGCAGAGACATCCCTGACAACTGTAAACAAGATTCGTATTCAATCCCTGGCGGAACAGGGAAATCGAAGTGCAAAAATACTGGAGAAAGTCATTTCCGACTCTTCCAAAATGCTCAGCACTGTCCTGATTGGCAATAATATTGTAAATATTTCCGCCTCTTCTCTGGCTACCACCATTACCATGAAACTGTTTGGAAATGCATTTGTCAGTGTCAGCACAGGACTTCTGACGCTTCTGGTCCTTATTTTCGGGGAGATTACTCCGAAGACCATGGCTACGATTCATTCTGAAAAAATGGCGTTGTCTTACGCACGTATTATTTATGCACTGATGGTTCTTTTTACACCACTTGTATTTATCGTGCAGCATCTGTCGTTTTTGATGCTCCGTCTTCTCAGAGTCGACCCGAACGCGAAAGGTGCTTCCATGACAGAGCATGAGCTTCGTACCATTGTTAATGTCAGCCAGGAAGATGGAATCATCGAAAGTGAAGAAAAGCAGATGATCTACAACGTGTTTGATTTCGGCGATTCCGTAGCCAAAGATATCATGATTCCGCGTATCGATATGACATTTGTTGATGTGAACTGTACTTACAACGAACTAATGGAAATCTACAGAGATGTAAAGTACACGCGCTTTCCTGTCTTCGAGGATAATACCGACAACGTAGTTGGTACCATCAATGTAAAGGATCTGCTTCTTCTGAGCCAGGAGGAAATTGAACATTTTTCCATCCACTCCATCCTCAGAGAGCCTTATTTTACTTATGAACACAAAAGCACCGCCGATCTGCTGCTGGAGATGAGAGAGTCTTCTTACAATTTTGCCATTGTCCTGGATGAATATGGAGCAACTGCCGGACTGGTAACCACAGAAGATCTTCTGGAAGAAATCGTAGGTGAGATCCGGGATGAATACGATGAGGGAGAAGATGAAGAAATCCGCGTCATTGTTCCCGAGAAGGAATATATTGTTGATGGTTCCAGCAAACTGGATGACATCAGCGAGGCATTGAATATTGAACTGGAATCGGAAGATTACGATTCCATCGGAGGATATATCATCGAGCACCTTGACTGTCTGCCCGCCCAGGGGCAGGGAATCACCCTGGAAAATGGAATTCGTCTGGTAGCTGATGTTGTCAAGAAAAAGCGCATCGAGCAGGTACACATATATCTTCCTTAAAAACCAAAAAACAAAAAGGAATGTCTGTATACAGTTTTGTATCAAAACATTCCTTTTTTCATCTTACCAAAATTCTTTTTACTGCGGATACACCAGTCTGTCTTCTGTAATATGATACAGCACATCCAGATATTTCTCAGCCAGATATTTTGCCATTCCAAGATTCATATCCAGATAATTGCCGCAGTCTTTCGCAGATGCACCGGGAATCTCTCCTTCAAAATCACGAATAAACTCAAATGTGCGAATCACAAGAGGAACAATGTCTTTGGACTGATAATCGCCTGCCATTAGCAGATAATTGCCGGTACGGCATCCCATCGGTCCCCAGTAAATAATCTTATCTTTATATTCCTCGTCATTGCGAAGATACGTAGCTGCCAGATGCTCGATGGCATGCAGCTCTGCCGTATTCATCACCGGCTCTTCATTGGGAGAAGTCATACGAAGATCAAACGTCGTGATCACCTGTTCACCCAGATAATCTTTACGTGAAACGTATACGCCCGGCTGCAGTTTGATATGGTCAATGGTAAAACTTGCTATTTTTTCCATTACAACAATCTCCTTTTATCTATTTTCTTTCCTAATTTTATAGCAATCCTGTAAAAAAGTCCATACGAATCTACTTCATCATCAGATTAAACTGTCGGATGATTCTGTCTGCCTCTCCCATAACTTCCTCAATTCCTTTTTCTGTCTCATGCCAGTTTTCTCTTGTAATATTTTCCGTATCAGAAGGGCACACCAAAAATTCCGTCTGCGGATACAGCAGCTGAAAATACATCAGGCAGCGTCTGGCGTGATGGCTTTTGCAGCAGATAATCGCTTTTTGTACTTCGAGTTCCGCACAATCCGTCACCTGCCTGGAATAGATGGCATTTTCATAGGTAAAGGTAGCGCGGTCTTCCCGCAAAATACAATCCTGCGGTACACCATTTTCCGTCAAAACGTGACTTAAAAATTCCCATTCCGTCTCATATTCGCCGCCATATCTGTCTTCCTTTTCCATCACTCCGGCAAAATGTCCCCGTGTCACGCTGTACCTTCCGCTCGGAAGTACCAACGGCGCCATATGATTTTTCCACAATCCTGCCGCACGCTCTGCCATCTGCGGATAGCCATTGCCCGGAACAAAAATAATGTCTGCCGGCTCCGGTTTTTGATTCACGAAAATAAACTCCGTGATGCTTTCCTGAAACAATTCCAGTTTTCTGTCCATATAACCTCCCGCTAATTGTAAAATGAACATCCGCACCGTCCCTGTTCTTTCACCTGATACAAAGCACGATCTGCATTTTTATAAAGATTCTGATCAAATCCTTCGGAAGAAAATGCGACTCCAACACTCAGGCTTACCTTCGGCAGTCCGTCCTGTCCTCTGCCGAGATGGTCATTTACCGTCTGTACCTTATTTAGAATCACATCTTTCTGCTTTGATGTCACGTCCGTCATAATGACTGCAAATTCATCTCCTCCGATTCGTGCCACAAAATCAGAAGACCGAAAACTGGCATACAGCATCTGAGCTACCTTTCGCAGGACTTTATCTCCGATTTCATGTCCATAAGTATCATTTACTTCTTTGAACAAATCCACATCAATCAGAAGAAGCGCCATCGGCATCTGAAAACTCTTCAGGCCTTCTTTCAGCTGTTCAAAAGCACTTCTGTTTAAAATTCCCGTCACAACATCATACTCTGCCTGTTTCCGAAGCATCGTTTCATTCGTCGCATTGAGCTCGTAAATATCATTATAAGTCAACGCCAGATATTTAAACTCATAAGAACCGATGATCTCAAGCATTCTATTTTCCGAAATACACTTAATATAAACCTGCAGAGGTTTCACAATCAACAGTGTAACAACAAAGAACAAAGCAATATTCATACAAAACAGCAGCGTAATCGCAAGCTTCTGGTGCTTCATCGAATCATACAATCCTGTTTGACTTTGCTCCTGTGCATTCTTTACAGAATTCAGGATATAATCCGTGCCATAGGAAATGTTATTCACAATCAATTGCTTTTTGTCTTTATAAGCTGTTCCAAATACCATGTCCATCGCCAGATTTTCTTTTTCATTCTCGCTCAAAGCAGCATCCTGCGCATCCAGTGTTACTTCGCGGATTTGTTCGGGAAGACTGTTCATATCCAACTGTTTTGCCTCAGCGGTCAGGCGCATCGCATAAATTTCCCTTTCCATCAGCTCATTGGAATTTTTTAATGCCTCCTCCAAATACTCATAAACTCTGTCATGATTATGATACTGTTCTAAAATTTTTAATGCATGCTCTCTATTTTTTGTTTCGTTTGCTTCCTTAAAATAAGCGTCTGCATGTTCAATTTCACCAGTCACCACAAACAGCCTCACTTCTTCTGTCAAAATGTCGGAACCTTTATTTTCCATAATTGCAGCTTTTTCACACATGATGTAGGCGTCTGTGCTCTCAATCAAATCCTGATATTTATTTGTAAGTTGAACCGTTTCATACAAAAGAAACACATAAGTAATACAAGCCACCAGAATCAGAATGTAATTGACTGTCTTTATTTTCAAACCCTTTGCTTTCTTTTCTTTTTCCATTTATTCTCTCATCTCTTCTACTGTATGCTCTTCCAATTTGATGTTTTAAATTTTTTCTACCAGGAGCCGCCTCCGCCTCCTCCGAATCCTCCTCCGGAAAATCCACCCCCGCCAAAACTGCCGGAGGAACCGCCGGAAGAAGTCTCCGGTTTGGGCACCGTAAGCGTTTCCGTCACTTTTTCAAGATTTCTGGAAAAGGCACGATGGAACATATAATAATCAAAATAGTCATATCTTGTCGTTGTGTGATACCATGCCGGTGCATCCAGCGCAAGTTCCCGCATTTTTTCTGCAAACACCTCAGAAAGTCCGAATACATAGGCATACGGAATGATATGATAAAACAGCTGCGGACTTTCCTGCGCCATCACCTTCATGCGCTCCAGCTCTGCTGTCTCAATAAAATCCCGAAGTCCTGCCAGATATCCCATCCATTCTACACACCGATGTGTGCGCTTTTTCATAAATACCACAAGCGGGATCATGATCCCTGTGACGACCGTCATCACAACCGCCGACGGGATAAAGTTAAAAACAGTTCCCTTCTGCACTCTGGTTATGTACGTGACCAAAAATCCAAGTACCGAAGCAAAGCTGAGCATCCCTCCGCTCACGACATACGTTCGTCTTGAAGATGAGGATTTTCCATACCAGCGGTCGACTCCCCAGCACACAGCAAACACGCCAACATACAAAAGAATAACCAGTAATATTTCCATACAGAACTGCAATCCATCTGTATAGGAATACAGATTTTTCAGGACAAGAAAACCAATCATCGGCATTCCGCAGAAAAGATAAGAGCATACACGTGCAGCCGCCGAACTTCTGGTATACAAACGGTTTTCTCCGGAATAACAGAGTTTTACCCCTTCTTTTACTGCATTCATTGTGTCAGAAAATTTATATTTCAGAGTATTCAAATAAATTTCATCTTTCTTTTTAAAGAATTTTTGAAACATCGTTTTCTGATACACAGGTGCATTCCCAGGTAAATCTTTGCGTTTTTTCAACTGAATCTTTCCATCATCTTCATAGATCGACAGATAGCCTTTATCCGCCCAGTAAATAATCAGCGAAATCACATCTCTGTCTTCCACCGCTCCATCAATGATATATCCGACTGCTGCGCTGTCCATGCCTTCGGGCGGCTGATATTGAATCGATGGTATAATTTTCTCATCCCTGCCGAACAGGAAAAACAGCAATCCTGTCACAAGCAGGAAAAACAGAGAACAGAAGATGGAAAATTCCCCCACAGGTCCCATCACATAAATAGACTCAAAATAATCCTCTCCCACATTCGAAAAAATCGTAAGTCCGCTTCCAAGCGGCAGTGTTTCTGTCAGTGTTCCCGTCAGAACATTTCCCTGCTGCTTCCACGAGAGAATGTCATTTGCATCTTTCACAGAGCCATACGGGCCATAGTAAAACTGAATCGTATCCTGATCGAGCTCCTCTGGAAATGTAATCTGAAAATGACTTCCCTTTGGAATTTCATTCTGCCACTGTGTCGGATAAATATTCAGATAGATATTTGAGTACGTTTCCTGCTGAAACACCGGTGTATACTCATATGCAATCCGATACGATGTGGGCCCATACACATAGGTATCTGCATTTCCAAGCTGCAGTACCTGGCTGCCATTTTCCTCATAGGCATTACACTCCGCTGAGGTCTGTATATCTGTGACTTCCGCATAATAGGGAACTTTCTCTGTCTCTCCGTCCTGGTTTTTGTAAATGCTGCATCCCTCGACAGGGATGTAGCGATAAATTCCATGACGCTGATTCAGAAAATTCACATCAATCTGTTCCTGTATGGAATAGCTGTTGTCCTCTCTTACTTCAATCTGTACTCCATAACTGGTCGTCTGCATATTGGAATCGTATGTCACCTGCGACTCCTGACCGCTTTCTGCCCCCATCATTCCAAGGCAGGCACAGACAACCATAAATACGGCAAAGGCGGTCCAAAACAGACCGCCTACCTTTCTTTTTTTCTTTTTCATGAAACGCTCCCTTCTGATCAGAATGAAACTTTTACATTGTCACGTTCCTTCTGTGCCTCTACTTCATACAGAGGCTTTCTCTGGAAACCAAAGATTCCTGCCAGAAGATTGCCGGGAAACATCTCAATTTTTGTGTTGAACTTGTTGACTACGCCATTATAATAACGTCTTGAGCCGGCAATTTCTTCCTCAATACGTGAAAGCTGTTCCTGAAGCCGAAGAAAGTTGGTATCTGCTTTCAAATCCGGATAATTTTCCGTCAGTGCAAACATACTCTTCAGCGTATTATTTAAAACATTGTCATTCTGAATTGCCTCTGCAGGACTTTTAGAGTTCATTGCCTGATTTCTTGCCTGAATGACAGCCTGCAGCGTTTCCTTTTCATGAGAAGCATAACCCTTTACAGTTTCTACATAATTCGGAATCAGGTCATATCGTTTCTTGAGAGAGACATCCATAGCTGAAAATGCTTCCTCCGTCTTATTTCTCAATTTAATGAAACCATTATAAGAACCGATCAGCCATATCGCCAGTACCACAACAATGGCTAAAATTACAATGACAGCGATTTTCATATGCACGCCCTCCTTATTCGGTTATCTTTGATTATACATTAATCTCAGCTTTTACACCAAGTAATTCTTTATTTTCTTCCAGCATCGGACGAACCACTTTATTCAGGAAATTGTCTACCTGAAGAGGTGCTCTTCCCACATATTTGGACGGATCCATCGTCTTCTGCAGTTCTTCGAGAGTCAGATTGAATGCCGGATCCGCTGCGATCAGTTCCAGAAGATTGTTGTCCTTGCCTTCTACCTTCACGTTTTTACCAGCCTCCATGGACAGTTCACGGATACGCTCATGCAGCTCCTGTCTGTCGCCGCCGGCTTTTACTGCATCCATCATAATATTTTCTGTTGCCATAAACGGAAGCTCGGACATCAGGCGTTTCTCAATTACTTTTGGATATACCACAAGACCGTCTACGACATTCAGGCAAAGATCCAGAATACCATCGATTGCCAGGAATCCTTCCGGAACAGAGAGACGTTTATTGGCAGAATCATCCAGTGTTCTCTCAAACCACTGTGTTGCGGAAGTAATTGCCGGGTTCATCGCATCGATCATGACATAGCGAGACAGGGATGCAATACGCTCACTTCTCATCGGGTTTCTCTTGTAAGCCATAGCGGAGGAACCGATCTGACTCTTCTCAAATGGCTCTTCCACTTCTTTCAGATGCTGAAGAAGACGAATATCATTGGAGAATTTATGAGCACTTGCCGCAATACCAGCCAGTACGTTCAATACCCTTGTATCCACCTTGCGGGAATATGTCTGTCCGGATACCGGATAACATTCCTTAAATCCCATTTTCTTTGCGATCATCGGATCAATCTTATCAATCGTCTCATTGTCTCCATCGAACAGTTCCAGGAAACTTGCCTGTGTTCCCGTTGTTCCTTTTGAACCGAGAAGTTTCATAGTACTGATCACATAATCAAGATCTTCCATATCCAGCATAAACTCCTGCAGCCAGAGTGTCGCTCTCTTGCCTACCGTTGTCGGCTGCGCAGGCTGAAAATGTGTGAAGGCAAGTGTCGGCTGATCTTTGTATTTGTCTGCAAAATCTGCCAGTTCAGCAATCACATTCACCAGTTTTTTCTTTACCAGCTTCAGAGCCTCTGTCATAATAATGATATCGGTATTGTCTCCTACGTAACAGGAAGTTGCTCCAAGATGGATAATGCCCTTTGCTTTTGGACACTGTACACCATACGCATATACATGAGACATGACATCGTGGCGCACTTCTTTCTCACGTGCTTTTGCCACATCATAATTAATGTCATCTGCATGTGCTTTCAGCTCATCAATCTGCTCCTGTGTGATATTCAGACCCAGTTCCTTCTCTGTCTCAGCCAGAGCGATCCACAGTCTTCTCCATGTTCTGAATTTTTTGTCCGGAGAGAAAATATACTGCATCTCCTTACTGGCATATCTCTCAGATAAAGGGCTTTGATATCTGTCTGTACTCATGAATTTTTCTCCTTTTCTATTTTACCCCTGAAGGGAATTATTTTTCATATTCACCGCGAATGTCTTCCTGCGGCGGTTCCATTGGATATTTTCCTGTAAAGCATCCTTTACAGATATGAAGTCCCGGTGCAAGCTGTTCGAGTCTGTCAAGCTCCAGATACCCCAGAGAATCGGCACCGATGATCTGTCGGATTTCCTCCACAGTACGGTTATAGGCGATCAGCTGCTCTCTTGCAGGTACGTCCGTACCGAAATAACATGGCCACAAAAATGGCGGGGAGCTGACTCTCATATGCACTTCTTTGGCACCTGCCTCCCTGAGCATACGCACAATACGGTCGCTGGTCGTTCCTCGGACGATGGAATCATCAATCATAATCACTCTCTTCCCCGCTACCGCTTCTTTCAATACGTTCAGTTTTACCTGCACGCTTGATTCACGGCTGCTCTGTCCGGGCTTGATAAAGGTTCTTCCCACATAACTGTTTTTTACAAACGCTGTTCCATACGGAATCCCAGACTCCAGAGAATACCCCAGTGCGGCTGCATTGCCGGATTCCGGAACGCCGACTACCAGATCTGCCTCCACCGGTGAATCCATCGCAAGGAATCTTCCTGCCTGAATTCTGGAAGCATACACACTCTGCCCGTCAATATGGCTGTCAGGTCTCGCAAAATAAATATACTCAAAGATGCATCTTCCCTGCTCTTCTTTTGAAATACACATTCTTCTGTCAGACTGAATGCCTCCATCCTTCGTGATATATACGATTTCTCCCGGCTCCACATCACGGACATACTCTGCTCCGATTGTATCCAACGCACAAGTCTCAGACGCCAGTATGTACGCATTGTCTCTTTTGCCAATACAAAGCGGTTTGAAACCGTATGGATCTCTCGCTCCAATCAGTTTGCGCGGAGACATGACAATCAAGGAATACGCTCCTTTGATCTTTTGCATGGCATTTGCCACTGCTTCCTCTACCGTATTCGTATTTACACGTTCTCTGGCAATATGATACGCAATAACCTCTGAATCAATTGTCGTCTGAAAAATTGCTCCGCCGTACTCCAGCTCATGGCGAAGTTCCATGGCATTGATCAGATTGCCGTTGTGTGCCAGCCCCAAAGTACCTTTGATGTAATTCAGTACCAGCGGCTGTGCATTTTCTCTTGTACTTGCTCCTGCTGTTGAATAGCGGACGTGACCGACACCGATATCCCCTTTTAATTTTGCCAGGTCATCTGGTGTAAACACCTCATTGACAAGCCCCATTCCTTTGTGGGAACTCACCTTGCCCTTCGGTCCGTCTGTCTCGCTGACTGCAATACCACAGCTTTCCTGTCCACGATGCTGCAGAGCAAACAATCCATAATAAATCGTCGATGCGACGTCTCCTCCGTCCAGGTCATACATACCAAAGACACCACATTCTTCTTTCAAATGCTCCGTGATATCCCCTGTTTTTTGCATTTTTCAATCACCTGTCCTTTTCTAGTAAAATTTTCATATACACATACCTGAATACTCAAGTTTCATTTTTTCATGTTTTATAATACGCTAAAACAGCCTATAAATCAAGAACTTTCCATGTTTTCTATTGCATGGCGTTTTATTCTTGCGGATTAAGAATCCAGCAAAAAGACACCGCTGATGCCTCGCACTAAGCAGTGTCTTTTTATATTTTTATCCCTGATGAAATTTTCCAAGAAATTCTTTCATTCTCGCGTTATCTGATGAGAACACCTCATCCGGTGTGCCTTCCACGACCACAAGTCCCTGATCCATGAAGATCACGCGATCAGAAATGTCTTTCGCAAACTGCATCTCATGCGTGACGATCACCATCGTAATGTCGAGATCTGCCAGAGAGCGGATAACTTTCAGGACTTCTCCAGTCAGTTCTGGATCAAGCGCGGAAGTCGGCTCATCAAAAAACAAAATCTTCGGATTCAAAGCAAGTGCTCTGGCAATGGCAACTCGCTGGCACTGTCCGCCGGAAAGCTGACAGGGATAAGCATCTTCCTTATCCTCCAGACCCATTTTTTTCAGAAGTTCTCTTGCCTCTTTGTATACTTCATCTTTGTTTCGTTTCTGTACATGAATCGGTGCATCTGTAATATTCTTCAAAACAGAATAATGTGGAAAAAGATTAAAATTCTGGAATACCAGTCCAAAATATCCCTGCACCTTCTTCAGCTTCTCGCCTTTTACATAATTCACCCGGCCATCTTTGGCTGAGGCAGCCTGCTCTCCAAGATAAATGATCTCTCCACCGTTGATCTTCTCAAGCATGGTTGCACAGCGAAGCAATGTCGATTTTCCAGAACCAGAAGGTCCTATGATGGAGAGGATTTCTCCTTCTTTGACGGAAATGCTGATGTCTTTGAGAACATGCAATTCGCCAAAACTTTTTTGAATATGGTTCATTTCCAACAGATTCATCAATACTTCCTCCTGCTTAGTGATAATAGTCCAGTTTTTTCTCAAATAATTCCATCAACCAGGCAACCAGAAAATTAAATACATAATAAAATGCGCCTGCAATGAAAAATGGAACAACCGTCGTCTGTGCTGCCGCAATCTGTTTTGCCACAGCAAACATTTCGATATAAGACACGGAATATACAAGAGAAGTATCTTTTACCAGTGTAATGACTTCATTGGTAACTGCCGGCAGCACGATTTTTACTACCTGAGGCAGAATGATTTTGAAAAAAGTCTGTTGTTTGTTGTAACCAAGAAGCTGTGCTGCCTCATACTGTCCCACAGGGATGGATTCAATACCGGAACGGTATATTTCTGCAAAATAAGCAGCATAATTCAGGGAGCATCCCAAAAGAATCGCAGTAAACTTATATCCCCCAATATTCATTCCCCAAAGATAATATGGTCCAAAATACCAGAGCAACAACTGTAACATCAGCGGTGTTCCTCTCATAATAGAAATATAAATCTTTACCAGCCAGCTGACTGGTTTGAACTTACAGACTCTGCCGAAATACACCACCATACCAAGAGGCAGTGAAAACAGCAACGTCAATGCAAAAATCAAGATTGTCTGTCCAAACCCTGATGCAAGCTGCCGCAATATTACTTCAAAACTCATGTGTCCTCCTCCAACATAAGGAAAGGCCCCTTCCTGCCTCGGGGCCTTTCCTTACTTTCTCATTTATTCTTCCGTTTTTATTATTCAGCTTTTAATGTCACCATATCGGCAATCTCGTATTTCTCAGCAAGCTCTGCTACTGTTCCGTCATTTGCAAGCTTCTGCAAGTCTGCATTGATCGTATCACACAGCTCCTGATCACCTTTTCTGAAACCAACTGCGTACTGTTCTGTATTCAGTGTCTCATCCAGAATCTTAAATCCTTCACCTCTGGAATTGAGCTGGTATTTTGCCACACCGATATCAATTGCCAGCGCATCCAGCGCACCTGCCTGCAGCTCTGTAAATGCAGTATTGTAATCTGCAAATTCATTCAGAGAACCAAATGTATCTGCAAGAGCTTTCTGTCCGCCCTCTTCTTCACTCTGGAGAAGATCCAGTGCTGCGGATGCAGCCTGTACACCAACAGTCTTTCCTGCCAGATCTGTAAGCTGTTCAATACCGGAATTCTCAGCCACAACGATTACCTGACTGTTATCTACATACGGAACAGAGAATGTATAATCGTCTTCACGTCCATTCATAGTAAAACCGTTCCAGATGCAGTCAATCGAACCGGAATTCAATTCCATATCCTTGGAATCCCAGTTAATTGGCTTTTTCACCAGTTCCCATCCTTCGAGGTCACAGACAGCCTGAGCAAGCTCCAGGTCAAATCCTGTGTATTCGCCATTGTCATCCATATATCCATAAGGCGGATACTCCGCATCAAATCCAACGGTAAAGGTCTTGCCATCTGATGCTGTGTCTTCTGCTTCTGCATCCTCTGCCGCAGCATCTTCCTCTGCGTCCTCCGTCAGGTCATCTGCCTCTGCGATT
>JAUNPJ010000093.1 GCA_030536755.1 Eubacteriales bacterium
TCGTTTTTTTCTGCTTCTTTTCTTAAGTTGACGTTAGGTTGACCACATTGGTGTCAGACCCCTAGTACTCTCCATTTTTTTCCTAAGCAGTGGGAATGGGACAGGGGACAGGTTTGTGTCCGGATTTTTCGAAAAAATCCGGACACAAACCTGTCCCCTGTCTCTTTTAGAATTTACAAATCTCCGTTTCGTTCTGCACAGCTTCCATTCCGCTTAAATATTCTGTATCCGGATAATCATCGGAATTCGTCACTACCAAAATGCAGGTTGTCTCAAATCCCTTTGATTCAATCAGTGCTTTGTCAAACTCCATCAGCTTGTCACCTTGCTTTACCTTATCATTTGCCTTTACGAATACGCAAAATCCTTCTCCATTCAGACTTACCGTATCAAGTCCAATATGCAGCAGAAGTTCCACACCATTATTCAGCGTCATACCGATTGCATGATTCGATTCCTCTGCAATCATGGAGATTACTCCATCACAAGGAGCAGTGATCACCTGCGCCGCAGGCTGAATTGCAATCCCATCTCCCAATGCTTTTGATGAAAACACCGGATCGTTTACCTCTGTAATAGAAATTACTTTTCCCGGAACAAATGCTTTCAGTGATTTTACTGGTTCTTCCTTTGTTTTTCTCTTAAAAAATGCCATACTCTAAACCTCCTAAAATTTGATTGATTTCTTTTGCCACACCATTTTTCCTGTTACTTTCTATGACTTTCTCTGCCATCCTGCGAATCGTCGGGACTGCATTTTCCATAGCACGGGAGTGCACAAATTCACGAAACATCGTCGCGTCATTTTCTCCATCTCCAAAGATCAGCACTTCTTCATTTGAAACATGATAAAATTCCATTGCTGTTTTCAGCATCCTTCCCTTCACAGCCTTCTCTGCTGTGATTTCTATATTCCACGCAGCGGAGGAAGTAATAGAAATCCCCTTCCAGTCCGGCAGGTATTTTCTGCTCTTCGCTGCCAGATCCGATTCCTCAGAAAAAGCAAAAATCTTGAGAATCTTCGGTTTCTGTTTCCAAAACCAGCTAAAATCTAATATTTCTGATGCTGTCTGACACACCTTTGTGTTCGTGGTAAAATCTCCTCTGTCTGTATTGACTTCAATATCCAGACCCAGATCTGACAGACGATTTATCATTTTTTTTGCAACTTCCTGGTCCATAGCTTCCTGGTATATGACTTCACCTGCTGATGTTCGGAATTCTGCTCCATTGAGCAGTACATAATCCGCTTCGATCCCTGCTTCCTGAAAAATCGGATGTGCTGTGCCCCAGGCTCTTCCTGTGACAGCCAAAAATTTGATTCCCGCATTCTGTGCTTTTTTTATTGCTTCTGCCGTCTCTGACGATATTTTGCTTTTCTCATTCAAAAGCGTTCCATCCAGATCACTGGCTAATATTCGGATTACCATTCGCTATCTCACCTGCTTTCACAGTTTTTCATCTGAGTACTGCCTTCTGTTCTGACAAAATGAAAGGTAAATACATGAAAATCTTCTTTTACCGTCGGAACGCTGATTCCAATTTCCATCAGCTCATCTCCACCGTAAATTTTCCCACTGGTTGTTTCCCGGTAATCATATTCCGGATTCAAAGCGGTCAACGGAAACTTGCCATGACTATACAGTGGATTGAAAAATTTCTGAAAAATCATCACCAGACATTCTTCCCTGTCCCTGCTGATAGACGACCAGGCAACATAATTCTCATTTGGAACTTCATTCCGATAAAAGAACGCTTTTTGCATCCAGCTTCTCTCTTTTTTATGTTCGGCAATCTGAACAGCAATCTCTGCCATTTCCTCTTCTGTACATTTGGTCAGATCCAATTCATAACCCAGGTTAAACTGTCTTGCCACCTGATATCTTGTATTGAAAGAAGTCTTTCTTCCCGTCTGGTGGTTTGGTGTAATACTCACGTGGGAACCTATAGCAACCGGTGGATAAATCAGGCTGAACCCTGACTGAATCTGTGTCCGGTCAAAGGCATCTGTATTATCACTGGCCCAGTTCTGTGCAACGTAGTACAGCATTCCCGGATCAAATCTGGCACCTCCGCTGGAACATCCTTCTATCAGAACCCTGGGATACCGTTTTGTAATCTGCTCCAGAACCTCATACAGCCCAAGAACATACCGATGGCTGATTTCTCCCTTTCTATCCTGTTCAAGAGCAAGCGAATTGACATCTGTCAACGGGCGGTTCATATCCCATTTCACATAATCGACCATTCCATCTTTCAGATAAAAATCCAGCACAGATATCAGGTATTCCCGCACTTCCTGTCTTGATAAATCCAACAGATACTCATGGCGCCCCTCCGTCATCGCATATCCCGGAACCTGCAGCATCCACTCCGGATGTTTCTTGTATAACTCACTGTTTTTACAGATTGCCTCCGGCTCAAACCACAGACCAAACTGCATTCCTTTTCCGTGAATCAATTCAGCCACTTTTTTCACTCCGCCTGGAAGTTTTTGCTCATTACATTTCCAGTCTCCCATGGAAGTGTGCGTCGTATTGTCTGCCCGAAACCACCCATCATCCAGTACATACAATTCCACACCCAGCCTTTTTGCCAGTTCCGCCTGCTCCTCCAGTTTCTCCAGACTCACATCACAATACATGGCTTCCCATGAATTTAAAAGAACAGGGCGATTTACATCTGCAAACCTGGACGGCATCAGATGATGCTGATACAGCCAGTGAAAATTCCTGCTCATGCCATTGAGTCCCTGACAACTGTAATTCAAAATTGCTTCCGGTGCATCAAATACCTCTTGTGGAGCAAGCTTCCAGCAAAATGTGTCCGGATGAAGTCCAATCTGTGCACGCACGTTTCCAAACTGATCCAACTCCGTCTGTGCCAGAAAATTTCCACTGTAAATCAGATGAAAACTATAAACCTCTCCGGCATTTTCCGTCGTCTGTGGCTGCATCAGTGCAAAGAACGGCTGATGCTGCGGACTGCTGCTTCCTCTTACACTTTCCATTCTCTGGATTCCATGATGAACAGGAAAACGGTTGATATTTCCCTCTTTTGCATGAGTTCCGTATATAGAGAGGAACTCATAGTCTCTGGCCGGTAATTCCAGAGAAATACTCTGGATATTTTGAAGCTTTACTATCTGGCTTCCGATATTCTCCACTCTCTGATGACGGGCAATGATCCCTTTGTCTTTAAAAAGAGAATAGTAAAGATATACCCGAATTCCGGCAGTCTCGTCTTCACAGACAATTTCCAGCGTCTCTGCTTCGTCTTTTTCAGCAAAAGTGGCAGGCAGCACGGACATCTTTGGCTTCCCTTCCACAACCCTCCAGGACTTAAACAGAAGTTCCGTAAAATCTATCCCGGATTCCTGGGTTACGGCGAAAGCCGGAATCCGGAAATCGCCGTGCCCCCTTGTAGGATATTCAAAAGGAAAATCATCAAAAGATACATTTGGAATACTGCATCGATGTTCTGTATTGTATCCTCTTTTGAAATAATGAGGTTCTCCACATCCCCGATACTGACGGATTGCTTTTCCAAAATATCGATGAACCAGATATTTTCCATCTACCACTTCCATTACATAACTGATAGACGCATTTGTGATATGTACAATTTTTTGATCTTCAGAAAAAAGAATACTCATTATGAATTCTCCATATTTTTATTAAATCCGAAAAACCATGTCAGTGCAAAGGCCACAGCGAAGGAAATCACATTCACCAGCAGGTAAAGCGGGAGCTGTTCGTTTAAGTACAGAAGCGTTCCCGGAATTCCGGTGATGGACATTCCAGTTGCACGCAAATTCAGGATAGATGCCAGGAATCCGCCGATGCCTCCGGCGATCATAGACATAACAAATGGTTTTACAAACTTCAGATTAACACCGAATACCGCAGGTTCTGTAATACCGAGCAGGGCAGACAGACAGGAAGGATATGCCACCTGTTTTGTCTTATTTGATACTGCTTTCATTGCCACAGCCAACACTGCACCTGCCTGTGCCACATTACCACAGGTTCCGATCGGATTCAGATAATTCCATCCATCCTGTGCCAGCATACTGATTTCCAGGAAGTTCAAAATATGATGGATACCAAAGATTCCAAGAAGCTGACCAAAACATCCATATAAAAATCCTCCGATTCCCATTGGCAAAAACAACAGATTTTCAACCAGCCACAGCACTCCGCTTTCTACATAGTGAAGCACCGGTCCGATTCCAAAAAGTGCAAGAACAATTCCAACTAACAATGTTACAAATGGTGTTACAATCAAATCAATGGCATCCGGAACGTGTCTGCGAAGCCACTTTTCAAATTTAGCAGTGATAATTCCAGTAGCAAATGCCGGAAGCACAGAACCCTGATAGCCGGCAACTTTAATAAATCCAAAGAAAACAAGCGGATCTGCCTCACCAGCTCCTACCGCATAGGCACTTGGCAGGCTTGGGCTTACCAGCATCAGACCAAGAACAATTCCAATCACAGGGCTGCCGCCAAAGTTACGGAAGGTAGACCAGCATACCAGCGCAGGCAAAAACGCAAATGCTGTGTCTGTCAGAATCTGTGTAAAGGTGAGAAGAGACTGTGGGATGCTCTCCGGTGTCATACCAAAGACACTCAAAATCGCTTCCTGTGTTAACAGACCTCTCAGACCCATAAACAATCCGGTTGCCACCAATACAGGGATAATAGGAACAAATACATCAGAAAACATACGAATCGCTCTCTGAAAACGATTGCCATACACAACCGTCTCCTTTTTGCCGCCAGACTCTGCTGCCTCCGGCTCTCCGGTTATTTTGATTACTTCATCATAAACACGGTTCACCAGTCCGGTTCCCAGGATGATCTGGTACTGTCCGGAGTTAAAGAAGGAACCCTTAACCTTATCCAATGCCTCCACACTTTTTGTATCAATTTTTTCCTTATCTGATACAACAATTCTTAATCTTGTAGCACAATGTCTTACAGAAACGATATTTCCCTCGCCGCCTACAAGTTCTACAATCTTTTTCGCCAGATCTTTTTCACTCATAACTTTTTTCTCCTTTCTTACTTTTCACTTCTTATTTCACGTATTTGGATTTGTGCTTCTTTGATTCCCTGAACAGCAATCTCCAATTCACTGCTTTCCGGGAAAATACGGGCTGAAAAAACGGTCTGCCCTCCATTTACAAAAATCTCCATACTGGAATGATCAGACCATATCTCTATCTCATTCCATGTATCAATCATGACTGACCTGTTTTCCATCGAACCATCCACCCAGTTTCTCCTGGAAAAGACAAGTTTCTTTTCTTTTGAAATGTACTTAAGTTCTGCTTCTTTTTGGTGAAACAGTATACAGAAATCCTGTTTCTCACCTGTTCGCTGCATACGCAGGAAAAAGGTTCGTTCTTCAGGATTGGCCTTCCATTCACCGGCCTGATACACTGCTGCACACTCTCTCCCCAACAGATCGTACAGTTCCCGGATAGGTTTCTGGCACAGCTTTCCTCCCTGCAGAGACAATTCCCGTGGTAATGTCATACAATGGATATTCTCCTCTGTTCTGGAAAATATTTTCTCCTGCTCTTCCTCCATTCGTGACATCCATGCCAACAGAATTCTTCTTCCATCGGGACTTAAAAATGTCTGCGGAGCATAGAAATCGAATCCTGCATCCATTTTTTTGTATCCATCATCCAGATTGCCGTCCTGGAATGTTCCACTTTCTTCCTGAAATTCTCCAATCTTATATGCTGAAAAACTATACCTTGATTCGTCTATCTCATTATTCCGCTTCTGCGGATTAAAGAGCAGTACAGTCTTTCCATTCAGTTCAAACAGATCCGGGCATTCTATCATTTCATACTGTTCTGACACAGCAAGCATACTCTGGTAGTCCCATTTTTTTCCATCTTCAGAATGGCACAGAGCAATCGCACCCTTCCCATTCTTTTGCTGTCCGCCAACTACCATGAAATAATCGGAATGCTTTCCCTGAAATACCTTCGGGTCCCGGAAATGCTCCGTATAGTCTTCCGGAGTATTCAGGATAATTCCCTTTTTCTGATAACGTCTGCCGTCTTTTGTCACCGCAAGACACTGACTGCTTTTACGCTGTCCGCCTTTCTTATTGTTACCGGTATAAAACAAACATAACTGATTATCAATCACATATCCGCTTCCGGAATACACTCCATCCCGCTCATATTCCTGATCCGGAAGAACTGCACTTCCTTCAAATTTCCATTTCAGCAAATCTTCGGAAGTAAACAGTCCCCATTCCTTATAAGAATGATTTTTTTCAAAACGATTCCACTGGAAAAACACATAATATTTTCCATCAAACCAGGATAATCCGTTTGGATCATTCAGCAATCCCCGATCCGGTTCCAAATGATATTGCTGTTTCATTGTCTCTTCCATCCCCGCTCTCCTTTCTTTTTTTGTTCGGCGCCTGTAACTATATTAAACACTATCTGTCTGTATTTTCCTATGGCAATACAAAAAGAAAATATGGAAAAAACTAACTTTTTGTATTATAATGGGGATTATGAAAGAGTATAAAGAAACACATCATTCCCTGATGTACAAATCCACCTCAGATTTATCGCTTTACAGCGCAGGCTACGAAGAATGTCCTTCCGGATATGGTTATGGACCTAAAATCCGATCTTACCATCTGATTCATTTTGTGCTCTATGGAAAGGGGGAGCTGCATATCAATGAGCACATTTTTCAGCTTTCAGCCGGAGACGCCTTTTTCATTCCCGCCGGAAAAGTATCGTACTATGAAGCTTCAAAAGAGGATCCCTGGTGCTATGCCTGGGTCAGTTTTCTTGGAATTAATTCCCAGATGTACCTGTATCAGCTAATGACCTCAACCGATGATGTCTACATCGTCCATGGACTGGACAACCAGAAATATAAAGAGCGTATTTTTGAAATTATTTCTCTGCAGGGAGTTTCCACGAGCCGATACTTCCAGGCAAATGGAATTCTGTTCCAAATCATGGCAATGCTGTTTGACGATATCAACTTCCAGGAAAGCAATTGGGGAAAAAGTTCTGTCGTTGATGAAGTCAAATTTTATCTGGATATCAATTATGCAGAAAAAATAAAGCTCCGGGATGTCGCAAAGTCGTTTGGAATACACCCAAACTACCTCACCAGGATTTTTCATGAGAAGTATGGTATTTCCCCCAAGCAGTACCTGATCAGCCTCAAATTAAAAAAAGCCCGAAGGCTGTTAACCACTACAGAATTATCTGTATCTGTGATTTCCAGTTCCCTGGGCTTTGATGACCAGCTTGCTTTTTCTAAAATTTTTAAAAAGGAGTTCGCCGTTTCCCCGTCCGAATATCGAAAACAGAGCAGGATTTCTTCTTAGGGGAATGGGACAAGGAGGGACAAGGGGACAGGTTTGTGTCCGGAAATAAATCCGGACACAAACCTGTCCCCTTGTCCCTCCTTAGAAAAATCTACCTTATAAATTCTGGAGTAATCTCTCCTTCAGTTCAAATACTCGTTTTTCAATCTCTTTTATAACAATCCGAAACTGTTCATCAGATTTGCCTGTTGGATCTTCAAGACCCCAATTGTCATCAAAAGTCCTGCCTATAAAGGGGCAACCCACATTACATCCCATGGAAATTGCTATATCTACCTCAGGAATTTCTGAAATAAGCTTACTACGCTGTCCATCTGTTTCCATATCAATGCCATAGATTTCCTTCATCAGCCGAACAGCATCCTGATTGATCTGTGGTTTTGTTTCTGTTCCGGCTGAATAACTTTCAAACACGTCTCCTGCCAGTTGTTTACCCAGTGCTTCCGCAATCTGACTTCTACATGAGTTATGAACACAGATAAATGCTACTTTCTTTTTTTCCATTATTTATACCATCCCTTCGTCTTATTTGCAAACCAACAAAGCGCCAACATTACCGGAACCTCAGTCAGAACACCTACCGTTGTAGCAAGTGCTGCAGGGCTTGTAGTTCCAAATAGAGCAATTGCTACCGCAACTGCCAGCTCGAAGAAATTGGATGCTCCGATCATTCCGGCCGGGGCTGCGATATCATGACTTAATTTTAATAATTTACTTGCAACATATGAAATAGCAAAAATCAAAACAGTCTGTATTGTAAGCGGAACCGCAATGAATACGATGTGTAAAGGATTACTTAAAATCACCTCTGTCTGGGATGCAAAAATCAGAACAAGAGTAAGCAACAACCCCATAGTTGTGACATTGTCGAACTTGTGAATGAACACTTCCTCAAAATACTTCTGACCTTTGTTTTTAATCATAAGCGTCCTCGTCATAATACCACCTACAAGCGGAATCACAACAAAAAGTCCTACGCTAATAAATAATGTGCTGTATGGAACTGTTACATCTGAAACTCCAAGCAAAAACTTTACAATTGGTACAAATGCTATGAGGATAATCAAATCATTTGTCGCTACCTGTACTACAGTATATGCCGGATTCCCCTTTGTAAGCGTACTCCATACAAATACCATTGCTGTACAAGGTGCTGCTCCAAGAAGCACTGCTCCTGCTAAGTATTCTGTAGCAAGTTCCGGTGTAATCAATGCCTTAAATACAGTAAACAAAAAGAAACTGCTTATTGCGTACATGGTAAAAGGTTTGATCAGCCAATTCACTATCCATGTTACAAACAGACCCTTCGGATTCTTACCAACCTGTTTTACACTCTGAAAATCCACTTTCATCATCATTGGATAAATCATTACCCAAATAAGAATGGCAATCGGAATAGAAATTCCTGCTATGGATAATTTATCCAAAAATGTAGGAATTGCAGGAAGAAACTTTCCAATCAGAATTCCTGTTACCATACATAACAATACCCATACACTTAAATATTTTTGAAAAAAACTAATGCCCTCTGCTTTTGATTCTTTACTCATAAATACCTTCCTTCTAACATCCAAGTTTTTTGAGAAGTCCCTCCCTTTACTTCTTCCTTTTTCTTACCCAATCCAAATAATCCCATGCTCGTAATCTCCTTTTCTTTTTATTATGAGTCCCTTTTCTGTGATAGAATTTTTTCTATGTGATGTTGTTTTATATAGCCGACAGCATATAGGATGCTATCGGCTGATATTATTCTTCGTTCCTGCGCTTGTGGCAGATGCAATCCGGTGTCGGATGGAACATCTTCGACAGTGTGTCCGTAAATTGTTCCAGATATTCCACGTTCAGAGAATAGTAGATGTTTTTCCACTCTTTTCTCGCACTCACTATACCTGCATCCAAAAGCACTCTCATGTCATGGGACAAAGTGGGCTGAGTAATATTAAATTCTTCTTGAATCACGCAGGCGCATAATTCCCCGCATGAGAGCATATCCACAATTCGAAGTCTCTTCGGATCAGATATTGCTTTTAACACCTTTGCCATATCAAAATATCTCTGTTCCATATCATCCCTCACATAGTGTTTTTTCTATTTGATAGAATATCACACAGATAAATTCCTGTCAATCTCAAATTGAATATTTTCTATATTATACCCCCCTAAACACAGGGGTGGGACAGGGGACAGGTTTATGTCCGGAAATAAATTCGGACACAAACCTGTCCCCTGTCCCACGAATTAAGTTTCTTCATTTGCAATTTTTCTGATTGGCACCTGGATTTCTGTAAGCCATTCGCTTTCATCCTCTTTGTTCCAAACTCCATCAATATAACTTTCCCGAATCGCCCCTACAATCTCATATCCGTTATCTTCCACATATTTTAGCACGCTTTCATAAGAAGCAGCCAAAGTATTATACGACCCCTTATGGAATATAGATGCTGCCTGGAGTTTCGGCATCCATTTAAAATGAAGTTCACCGATATCATCCTTACATTCTGTCACTGATTCGCACAATTCCACCAGAATGTCTTCCTCTTTATAACTCGGTTCCAGGTAGTTTGTAAAACAATATTCCGGGAGAGCACAAATGCATTCCGCCTGTTCCATAAGTTCCCCCATTTGAGGCATTTGATCAAACAAATTATCATAGGAATTAAGTCTTGTCTTCATATAGGCAACTTTACACTCCGGTACCTCCTTGATTAAGACTGGCGATAACAAACATGATTTCCTTTTTGCCAGATATCCATCTAAAACAGCCACCTGTTTCGTAAGTTCAGCGATTTTTGAAAGAAGTTTTGATTTCTTTTTCAGTAATAATGCCTCTTCATCTTCGCCACGATTGATTCGCAGAATTTCTTCCAAAGTAAAACCAGCCTGTTTTAATGCTGATATCTGGTGTAAAGCAGCCATTTGATTTAGTTTATAATAACGATATCCTGTTTCAGAATCAATATAAGCTGGCAGAAAAAGCCCCTGCTCTTCATAGAAACGAAGAGCTTTCACTGTCACACGATTCATCGCAGCAAACATTCCAATCTTATATAACGAACCACTATCTACTTCTCCACACATTTCATGTTCTTCGTACATTTTCATCAAATCACTCCCATCGAAATGTTTTTGCAGAAATACTTGTACAGATCACTGCAATCACAAGTAAAATAATCACCGATATCAGTATATCATCAAAGCAGCCAATGGACACCTTTTTTAAAGTGTCAATTCCAATTCCCAGTGGCATCCATTTGATTACAGCGCGAACTCCAGCCGGAAATACTTCTGCCGGAATCGTTGCTCCTGAAAAAAGCAACATCGGAAAATACAAAAGGCTTGTTGCAACATTCATAGATTTTGTTGTACGACACAAACTTGCCACCAAAAGTCCAATCGAAAACATGGAAACCATCGTAAGTAACCATACCCCTATAAAAGCAAAGACATTTCCACTCATTCGATATCCAAAAAGAACTGCAACTATTGTTAATAATATCGTAGAAACGATAGCAATCATACTGCTAGAAAGAAGATCACAAGTAAATAATCTCACAGGCGAACACGGACTACAATACATTCTTCGAAGAATTCCCTGATTTCTGAGTTCTACGATTGTGATCGGAATACTCATAAAAGCAGTGCAGCATATTCCCACGGTAGATAAAGATACAAACGCGCTCTGTAAAAATGTCAATCCGGAATCGGCCGCTTCCTTATTACCGCTTATCATCGTAATCAATGCAAATACTACAACCGGCATCAATAATCCAAACAGAATAACATCTGGTGAACGAAAGTATATCCTCTGCTCTATTTTATACATTGTCAAAAATCTTTTCATAACAAATTCTCCTCACCCATAAAATAAAGATATGCTTCTTCCAAATTCGTCTTTCCCGAAGCCTTTACAATTTCAGCAATGGTACCTTCTATTACCTTTTCCCCTGACTTAATAAGGCATACACGGTCACAAAGTGCCTGCGCCTCTTCCATATAATGTGTGGTCAAAAAAATGGTAAGCCCTTTTTCTTTCAAATGTTTTAAAGTACGCCACACTTCTCTTCTTGCTGCCACATCCAAACCTGTTGTTAATTCATCCAAAAATACAATCTCCGGATTTCCGATCAATGCCAGCACAACAGAAAGTTTCTGTTTTTCTCCGCCAGACAGTTTGTTGATATAACTTTTTTTCAAATCAGACAATCCAAACGAATGCAATAATGCTTTGTAATCTGATGGCTTTTCATACAAAGAAGCATACTCCATACACGCCTCTTCCACCGTCATCAGATTCTGATACTCGGTATGTTGAAGTTGAACCCCAACTTTTTCAAATACTTTTTTTCTGTGTTTTGCTGCATTCATTCCAAGTATCGTTGCATTTCCCTCATCCGGACTTTTTAGTCCCAAAATCAAATCAATCGTGGTACTTTTTCCTGCTCCATTATGCCCAAGCAGAGCAAACACCTCGCCCTTATTTACTTCGAAAGAAAGGTCATGTATTACTTTTCTTCCCGAAAATGATTTTGTGAGATTTTTCACTTGAATACATTGTTCGTTCATATAAAAATCCTCCTTGTATTATCTTTACAAGAAGGATTCTATCATCTCCCCTAAAGGGGAGAGTCAATATGTTTTTTAATGGGCAACCCGACATCTGACCCTCGAAAGATAACCCCTCCCAACATATTGTTTCAATTGGGAGGGGAATTTGTACATCTCTTACTTATTTATCAGGTTGTTGCCCGTCATGAGCTAACCACTGACATTCCGTTATTTTCATAAATAAAACCTTTCGTTTCATACAGGCGGAAACCCACTGCCTTCAGG
>JAUNPJ010000094.1 GCA_030536755.1 Eubacteriales bacterium
CAGTAATGTATGGAGCTGACTGCTACTAATCGGGTGAGGGCGTAACCAATGCTTAGTCTTGGAGAGAATGTCGCATGTATGTAGTTTTGAAGGTATAAAGATAAAGAAGAGAGAAGCTGGGAGACTGGCTTCTCTCTTTTTGTCTTTATATCTTCCAGAATTTGATTAAGGTCTGCTTTTTCTCATTTCTATTTCATCTGTATACGTCCGATAGTTTTTTGGACTTATTCCGAATTTCTTTTTAAATGCCTTAGAGCAAATTTCTCTGGCTATGTGTATATTTACCGGAAAGTGAGTTGAGCAGCTTATACTAGTACATCGAATAATAAATAACTGACACATTGACTTGCCTGATTGTTCATCTGCTGCGTTGTCGTCAATCGACGTAGCCACCGCTACGCCTCATTCCTCCGCCTTGCATATGAAACAATCATTCTGCGCCAATATATCAGAAACTTATTATTCGATGTACTAGGGTGTAAGAATGTTCTTTATATGCGGAGTTTCATACACTGCACGGACAAGATCATATTTTGCAGACTGCTTCCGGTATTTGTCAGGACTGATCCCTTTTTCGGCCTTGAACACTTTTCCGAAATAGTTATTATTGGAATATCCTACCATTTCTGCAATTTCCTGCAGTGTATGATCAGAATTTGTCATAAGGAGCCGGCAGGCCTGTGAGATACGGAGTTCCCTGAGATACTTTCCCGGGGAGACTCCGTATTTTTTATGAAATTCTTTGCACAGGTAATATTTGGACATTCCAGTGCAATCGGCAACAAGATCAAGATTCAGGTCATCCCTGTAGTAATACTGGTCGATGTAAGCTTTGGCATGATCTACCTTTGAGATTTCAACGGCCGATGATGTCATTACATATTCTGTGAGCTGCATCCACAGGTCATAGGATATTCTGGAATTTTCAAAATAAGATTTCAGCTCATTGCTAAGAGCCATATTATAAATCTCCATAATCCTGTCAAAAATCAGGGAATTCTCCGGAAAGTGAACCACATGGCCGATGGTTCTGTGTATTTTCCACAGCAGTGGAAGACACTCTTTTGAAAACTCAAGATATATGAATTCCCAGCGGGAAGAATGTTTCGGCAGATGATAATGGCTAGCCCCCGGAATATCGATGATAAAAGCATCCCCTTTGTGAAGAGGGCGATTAATTCCGTCAATTTCGATAGCACCTTCTCCTTCAATACAATATTGAAGGATGCAGTGTGAGTCTTTGCGGTTCCGGTTATCCCACGAATAGGAATGATCGTCTATGTACTGCAGACCGATTCCTTTCAATGTCAGTAAAGACAAGTCTGAGGAGAAACTAAAGCCAATGGACTGGTGTGGAATAGAAAGCATATGAAAACCTCCTGACAAGTTTTTTTTTATTATATTCCTCTGACATAAATTTAGCAAGAATTTACCATTTAATATATATTGTTACCATTTATTTCACCGGAAATAGGGGATACAATATAGAAAACAAAGGAAAACATATCTGATAAAAGAGCAAGATAATATTATCCTTTGAGGGAGAGGTTTTCTCTTCATGCACCGGTGTTTTTTTAAGTAAGATGTAGAAGGCTAATATAAGGAGGAAAAAATGAAAAGAATAATGAAAAAAGGATTAGCGTTAGTATTATCTGCAACGATTATATCCTCTTTTGCAGGGTGTGGCAGTTCAGATTCAGGAGATGGCGGATCTGACACAATCAGGGTTGCTATTTGGGATAACAATCAGCTTGCTGGATTACAGGAAATTGCGGATGAGTGGTCCAAAGAAAGTGGATGTCAGGTGGAATTTACGGTGATGGATTGGAGTTCTTATTGGACCATGCTGGAGGCAGGTGTATCCGGCGGTGAGATGCCTGATGTCTTCTGGATGCATTCCAACAATGCCACCAAGTATATGGAATCTGATGTGTTGTTGGATTTAAATGACTATATTGCCGGCGATGAGGCCATTGATATGAATAACTACTTTGAGGGTATCACGGAACTGTATACACAGGATGATGTCCATTATGCTCTGCCAAAAGACCATGATACCATCGCAGTCGTCTACAACAAGGCAATCTTTGATAAGTATGGCGTGGAATATCCCACAAATGATTGGACCTGGGAGGAGTTTGCTGCGATTGCTCAGGAGATTTCCGATAAAGGTGCAGAAGACGGCATTTACGGAACCTATTGCAACTCAAACAGTACTCAGGATGTTTGGTACAATATCATCTATTCCTACGGTGGAAAAGTAATTTCCGATGATAAGAAGGCATCCGGATATGATGATCCGGCTACCATCGAGGCAATGAAGTTTGTGACTGAGAAAATTCTTCCTGCCTGCCCTTCACCGGATTCCATGGCTTCTACAGGTCCTGATACCATGTTCCAGTCCGGTCTGGTCGGAATGATCTGCCAGGGGTCCTGGATGGTCAACAGCTTCTACACTGCAGACAATGCCAATGATTATGCATGGGTGATGATGCCATATGCGGACGTGAATGGAAATGGACAGTGTGAATCCAGTGAGCGTTGTTCCATTTATAACGGTTTGGGCTGGTCCATTTATTCCGGGTCGAAAAATCCCGATGCTGCATGGTCACTTATCTCACACTTTGCCAGCAAAGAAGGTCAGATGAAACAGTCTGAACTGGGGGTTACCATGGCAGGCTATATTGGCTGCTCGGAGCCCTTTGCCAATACTTTTGAAGGAATGGATGTTTCCTCATTTGTTGATATTGAGGAGGAAGGTACTTTGATTTTCCGTCCGTATTCCAAGAACACAGCTGTTTGGGAAGACGATGCAAACCTTGCCCTGGTGGATGCGTGGGCTGCTCCTGAGACGATAGAGGAGGTTTTGCAGAAGATTGCAGCCGATATGAATACTGCGCTGGCAGAAGAATAGTACGGTGATGATTGTAGGAGAGGCAGAGGCGCTTCGGCATTTCTGTCTCTTCGGAAAGGAGAATGTGCTATGAAGAAAAAAATGTCTCATCGGGCCAAAGTAGAGGCGATGTGGGGACTTGCCTTAGTGGCACCGACGATCATAGGCCTGTTGATTTTGAATTATTACCCAATTTTTGAGACGGTATATCAATCATTTTGTAAAACAGGAAATTTCGGAAAGGGAAACACGTTTATCGGACTGCAAAATTACATCAAGTTGTTTCAGGATCCGGAAGTGTTCAGTACACTGTTTAATTCTGTAAAATATGCAGTGATAAGCCTCCCGCTGACAGTTGCTATATCTCTGGTCTTGGCAGTTCTGCTGAACCGTAAAATGAAGGGCAGAACTATATACCGCACAATTTTTTTCCTGCCAATGGTATGCGCACCTGCAGCTATCGCTATGGTATGGAAATGGATGTTCAATCAGGATTATGGCCTGTTGAATCATTTGTTTAATGCGAAAATCAATTGGGTCACAGATCCTTCGATTGCGATGATTGCTATTGTGGTGGTCGGGGTCTGGAGTTCTCTTGGTAACAACATGATTCTTTTGCTTGGAGGCCTTCAGGATATTCCAAGGGACTATTATGAAGCAGCGTCTGTTGATGGTTCTACGGGCATACATACTTTTTTCCATATTACCATCCCATTGCTGAGTCCGATGTTGTTCTTTATTATTCAGACAGGAATCATGGGTGCATTACAGTTATTTGATCTCCCATTTATGATTATGGATCAGAGCAGCAAAGCGTGGCCATCTGTTAAAACAATTACCTATTTGTTCTATGAATATGCTTTTGAGCGATCCGACAGAGGTTATGGAGCGGCAATTATTATGCTCCTAATTTGTATCATCAGTGTAATTACCTTTATACTGCAAAAGACTGAGAAAAAATGGGTTCATTATGAATGATAAAGGAGGATTAATATAATATGGGATGGCGTGCAAAACAGAGATTAACCTCTGCTACAATTCATTTTTTTATGATTATCGGTTCATTGTGCATGATAACACCATTTGCATGGATGGTTCTTACCGCAATGAAGACCAAGAGTGAAGCGATTTCGGTCAATCCGTTCTATATTTTCCCGGCATCCGGTTGGCATATTGAGAATTTTGTCGAAGTTTGGAAGTCGTACAATTTCCTGCAATTATACGGTAATACGCTGATGATGATTGCCCTTCGTGTGCTCTGCGCTTGTTTAACTGCGACACTTGCCGGATATGCCTTTGGCAGACTGAAATTCCCATTTAAGAATGTTCTGTTTGCTTTGGTTTTGATTCAGATGATGGTACCTGGACAAATTTTCATTATTCCCCAGTATTTGATTGTATCCAGGCTTCATATGATGAATACACAGTTTGCACTGTTAGTTCCTGGTGCAGTAACAGCTTTTGGCACTTATTTATGCAAACAGTCATATCAAAGTCTTCCCGCATCACTGGAAGAAGCAGCGGAACTGGATGGCTGCAACATAGGGCAGAGATTTTTGCTGGTCATGCTGCCGCTTACCCGGTCATCTCTGGTATCACTTGGTATCTTCACCGCGTTATTCGCGTATAAGGATCTGATGTGGCCAATGATTGTGTGTCCAAGAACGGATGCGACCACTCTGACAGCGGCTCTGGCAAGACTGCAGGGGCAGTTTACAAGCAATTATCCGCAGATTATGGCAGGTGCCGTGATGGCGGTCGTTCCTATGCTGATCATTTATCTGATTTTCCAAAAACAGTTTGTGGAAGGAATTGCCACATCCGGAGGAAAGTTATAGAAGGTGTATTATGAATATTGGTGGTTTTTTAGGAAATGATAGTGCTTTTGGCAGACTTATGACTAAGTGTGGTACTATTATCGCACTCAATGTTCTTTTTGTTATAAGCTGCATCCCGTTTTTTACGATTGGAGCGGCAGGAACAGGTATGTATTATGCTGTTTTTGAAATGCTGAACGCGGAGGCCGAGGGGATGAAAGGAGACGCAATTAATCCTTTCAAGGCTTATTGGGCGGGATTTCGGAAAAATTTTATTCGGACGACCTTATGCTGGTTTGCATTTGTAGGTATTATGATGCTGGGATATATCAATTTACAGGTGTGCGCACAGTGGACAGGGTGGCTGCAAAATATGTCTGCTGGAGTAATTGCGGTGATGATTCTGGCAGTTGTGATCACCGTTTATATGCTTCCTGTTCTTGCGATGTTTTCGGGGAAGTTAACCGAGCTGATCAAACTGTCGGTCAGTGTTGCCATATCTCATCCGCTGAAAATGATTTTGGTCCTTTTCCTGAATGTAACACCGGCAGTTCTTCTGTACATGGATGAAATTAACAGACCCACCTATGCATTTATAGGCGCATTCTTTGGGTTTGGGCTGATCGCTTATATCGTTGGGAAGATACTGCTGCCACAATTTGAGCCATATCTTAGTACGAATAAAGTTAATTGATGTGTGTATATGTTCATGGCTATGAAGGCTTTTAGGACTCACACTACTGATCTAATGCAGGAATTTTGGGTTGCCGTGCTTGAAATTCCTGCATGATTTTAAGAAAGTATCCGATAGAGCATAGCTCTATAATGTTAGACTGCTAAAAATAATCAAATGAGGTAAAAACGATATGACAGAACAGAAAAAAATAAAGCTTCAGATTAATTGCCAAAAAGGGAAAGCAGTGGAGGCAGAACTCCTAATGAATACGGAAGCCTATGAAAGTGACAGCATTCATATAGAAGTATCTGAACGTACAGAAAAAGGATGTCAGTTGGGAGAACTCCATCTGAAAATTAAAAATGAGGTTCTCAGTGAACGATTCAATTTATCAATGGAGAAACCCATCAGAATATATCTGCCAATGCAGGAATATCCGGAAAAAATAACAGCAATGTATTTGTTTAATGCATGGTGGACAAGACCTGCTTTCGTTGAAAGACTTCAGGATATTCCCGATCGTACTCAAGTAGCATTTTTTAAGTATGCAGATCGATATGCATGTTTTGTGCCGATGATAGGAAGCAGGTTCAAGACATATCTGGTATCCGGGTCTGAAACAGAACTCTGTCTGGAGATGACCTCATACATGGGGGGACAGGATCGGGTTGATGAACCATTGTATTTATATGCCGAGGCAGCCACTGTGACGGAAGCGGTACATAAGGTTTTTTCGTTGCTGGCAGAAACAAAGGGGATTTGTCTGAGAGAAAAAAGAAGGATTCCGGAAATGTTCCGGTATTTGGGATGGTGCAGTTGGGATGCGTTTTATACCGATGTCACGGAAGATAAGCTTCGTCAAAAAGCGGATGAGTTCATAGAGAAACAGGTACCGGTGAAATGGATGCTGATTGATGATGGCTGGTTTTCTGCACAGGATAAAATGCTGTATGACTTTGCACCGGACAAAGTGAAATTTCCCCATGGTTTTAAAAATATGATACATGATATTCGGGAAAAGAGTGATATTAAATGGTTTGGCATCTGGCATGCACTAGGTGGCTACTGGGGCGGCATCTCGCCTGAGAGTGATTTGGTATCGCAGGAGTCTTCCTACTTATATCAGACCACGAATGGCAGTATTGTTCCAAGCCCCAAAACCGGAAGTGGTTTTTACAACGATTGGTATGAGGTACTAAAGCGTGAAGAAATAGATTTTATTAAGGTGGATGGTCAAAGTGCGACTCCCTTCTATTTTGAGAATTGTCTGCCGGTAAGTGAAGCGGCGAGAGGTATGAATGAGGCGTTGGAGAGCGGAGCATACCGTATGGATGGAGCAATTATAAATTGTATGGGAATGGCAATGGAAAATGTTCTTGCAAGGCCGGTTTCTGCCATCTCACGGAACAGCGATGACTTTGTGCCTGGGAAGGAAGACGGTTTTTCCGAGCATTTACTCCAGAATGCATACAATGCGATCTATCATAACGAATTGTATTGCTGCGACTGGGATATGTTCTGGACCAAGCATGAGGATGCTGTAAAACATAGTTTGCTGAGAGCAATTAGTGGCGGGCCGATCTATTTCAGTGATAAGATTGGGAATACCAATCCGAAGGTGCTGAAACCTCTTATGTATGAGGATGGCAGACTTTTCATGATGGATCGTTCAGCAAAACCTACAGAAGACTGTATTTTTACAAATCCGATGGAAAACGGAGTCCTGAAGCTTCATAATGTCGCACCATGGGGAGGAGACAGAAAAGGTGGAGGAATTGCAGCTTACAATTTAACGACTAAGCAGCAGACGGTCACATTCATGCCGGCAGATATACCGGATTTAGCGGTATCTGAGCAATACTGGGTATATGACTATTTTGAAAGAAAAGTGCGTTCCCTGGGAAGAAATGAGATATATGCGGATACCGTTGAGGGTAGGGGATTTGCATGGTATGTGATTCTCCCACAGGGTCAGAACAGCTCTTGTTTGGGATTGTTGGATAAATATGTGGGCTTTTCAGCAGTTGAAAGTATTCATGAAGATGAGAATGCGGAAATTGTTGTACTTCGGGCATCCGGAACACTGGGATGGGTATCCCTAAAAGCACCACAAAAAGTCATGATTGATGCTGTTGATGCCACAAAAGAAGTAAAAAAGAGTGGAGAACTGTATATTTTATCGCTTCCTGAGACGATAAATAAAACGGTGCTTTCCATTAGATGGTAATAAATAAAGGAGTATATATGCTATGAGTATTCATTATAATAATCAGCGAAAAATTTTTACTTTGACAACCCGAAGTACAACCTACCAAATGCGAATTAGTGATTTGGGTCATCTTATCCATCTCTACTATGGCCGCAAAATAGAAGGGACAATGGAGTATCTGTGCGTTCCCAGAGACTGCGGATTTTCGCCCAATCCATATCAGCTGCGTGTAGAGCGCAGCTGGTCTATGGATTTGCTGCCACAGGAGTATAGTGGATCCAATACAGGGGATTTCCGCCTTAGTTCTCTCAATCTGATTACAGATAATGGTATCCGAGGTGTTGATTTGTATTATGTCCGACATGAAATACGCACAGGAAAATATGCCATTCCTGCTATGCCTGCGGCTTTCGATCGGGACGGCGAAGCAGAGACACTCTCTGTAACTTTGAAAGACCCGGTCACCGGTCTGGAAGCGGAGCTTCTTTATGGTGTGTATGAGCAGCAGGATGTTATTACCAGAGCAGTCCATTTGACCAATACCGGTACGTGTACTATCCATTTGGAGAAGGCAGCTTCTCTTTGTCTGGATATTCCTTTTGGAAAGTGGGATATGCTTCATTTTGTTGGACGGCACACTATGGAACGTCAGATGGAACGGATTCCGCTTATGAATGGTATCCAGACGGTTGCTTCGCGCCGGGGGACATCCAGTCATCAGCACAACCCCTTTGTTATTCTCTGTGATAAATCTGCGACAGAGGATAGTGGGGATTGTTACGGCATAATGCTGGTTTACTCTGGAAATCATCGGACAGACGTGGAGGTAGACCAGTCAGGTTCTGTACGGGTGGTTTCTGGTATCCATGATGAGCAGTTTTCATGGAAATTAGAATCAGGCGAGAGTTTTGATACTCCCGAGGTATTGCTGACATTTACCCATCAGGGATTTACTCCGTTGTCTCAGAACTATCATCGTTTTCTGAAAAAGAATATCTGTCGGAGTAAGTATACATATGCCCGCCGACCGGTGCTTATCAACAACTGGGAGGCTACTTATTTTGATTTTGACAGTGATAAAATTTTGCAAATTGCCCGTCAGGCTAAAGAGTTGGGTGTGGAAATGCTGGTGTTGGATGACGGATGGTTTGGAAAGCGGAATGATGATAACAGTGGATTGGGTGATTGGTTTGTCAACAAATCCAAGCTTCCTGATGGTCTGGAGCCGCTTATTGCGCAGATTAACGATATGGGCCTTAAATTTGGTCTCTGGGTAGAGCCGGAGATGGTCAATGAAGATTCAGAACTTTATCGAACTCATCCGGATTGGGCGATGATGGTGCCGGGACGCGAACCTGCGATAAGCCGTAACCAGTTGGTGTTAGATCTTTCACGGGAAGACGTGGTAGACTGGCTCTATGAAACTCTTTCCGGTTTGTTGCATCGATATCACATCGAGTATATAAAATGGGATATGAACCGAAGCATTTCTGACGTTTATAGCCGAATTCTGCCTCCTGACCAGCAGGGTGAAGTCGCTCATCGTTATGTGTTGGGGCTTTATCGGCTGTTGGATCGGCTGACCACGGAATTCCCGGATGTATTGTTTGAGGGATGTTCCGGCGGTGGCGGGCGGTTTGACGCGGCAATGCTGGCCTATTCACCACAGATATGGTGTAGTGATAACACGGATGCTATTGAGCGGTTGTCTATTCAGTACGGTACATCTTTCGGGTATCCTATTGCTTCTATGGGTTCCCATGTCTCTGCGTGTCCGAACCACCAGACAGGACGGAATGTTCCACTGGGTACACGGGCGGTGGTTGCTATGGCCGGTACTTTTGGATATGAAATGGATCTGAATAAGCTGAAAGATGAAGAAAAACAGCAGGTGCGTCAGCAGATTAAACAGTTTCATGAATATTATGATCTCATCCAGAATGGTGATTATTACCGATTGGATTGTGGAGAAGAAAACCACTATTTTACAGCATGGCAGTTTGTTGCTCCCGATCAAAGCGAGGCTTTGGTCAGTATCGTAGTAACGCATCCAAGGCTTAATCTGAATTCAATTTGTTTACGGCTCAAGGGATTGGACCCGGAGGCTTGTTATGTGGTAGATCGCCAGGAGTTTTTCGGATGTGATGTTCCGAAGGATCGGATTCCGATGGGAGATTCCGGTAAAACAAAACAATCTTATTCCGGAACTGTCCTCATGTACGGAGGTTATGTCCTTCCGCAAATGTTTGGAGACTATCCCAGCGTGCAAATTTATTTAAAAAAAGAACTGTAGGAAAGGATGAGCATGAGAATGAATCGACTGCACCGATGGTGGACAGCGGAAATGCATAAAATCAAAGATCTTTCTCCGCGACAAAGAGTAATCTATATCTGGAGTTATTATAAGCTGTGGATTATCAGTATTCTGTCTGTGATTTTTTTGCTGTCCTGGGGTATCCATCATTATGTTACTACCAATTCGGATAACTGGTTTTTTGCCTGCTTTGCAAACACTCATGCTGATTTGGGTGATGGTTCGGAATTTTGGAAGGATTTTGCAAGTTATGCAGGATATGACCTTAATGAGAAAAATCTGGTTTTTAATGACCAGTGCTATTTTGATCCGGAAGGAAAGACTGCTGGAAACCAGTATTACCAGATGCTGATTGCCTATATGGAAGCCGGAGCGCTTGATGTATTGATCATGGAAGAAGATCGTCTACAGGCAATTGGTGCCTCCGGACGTTTGATGGATCTGGAAAGTGAACAGGTGCGGACGATTTACAAACGATACGAGGATCGCCTAGTCTACTGTAAACCGCTGGAAAAGGATTACGGAAAAGAATATGTTCTGATAGGAATCGATCTTTCGGGGACTGTTCTGACTGGTGAAGATGGGGCTTATATCGACGGCGCTGTATTAGGGATTAATGCGTTGGCCCCACACCCGGAGCGAGTAGAGATTTTTTTGTCATATTTATTTGAGAAAACAGAATGATAAAGAACTTGGAGAAATAGACATGAGTATTCTGCGGAGTGAATTTTTCATTTGAGCAGATTGATGTTGATTATCAAAGAGGCAAACGCTAAGATGCAGAGCTGATAACCTGTTGAGATTACACTCTCAGGTTGTCGACTCTCTTTTTATCTTATTTTGTCGAAACTCATTTATAGGTCCGCTTTTTTCTATTGCTACAGTAAAAATTTTATGAATTGCCTGTGGATGAAATGAGCAGCTTTGAAATCCATTTTTCATTCAAAGGAAGAAAGAATCCAGCGACCGGTCCCACAAGACAGGCGCAGACAATGGTTCCGATGCCGACAGAACCTCCCAGAAGAAAACCGAGAATTACAAAAGTAACATCTACACAAATTCTGACAATGCTGAATTTGCGCTGAAGCTTGTCACTGAGAACAACGGCTACCAGATCATTTGGTCCTGTTCCGGCATCGGATTTGATGACAATGGTCATACCAAATGCCAGTATGGCGCAGGCTGCGGCGAGAATGATAAGGTTGATCCATAAAGCATGTTTTTGCTGAAAGAAAATAACCAGAATGTTATTAAAAAAATCGATGATTGGGCCGCCGCAGATCATGCAGAGCAAGGTTCCGATCTTGATGTATGTTTTATCAACAAAAAGTAAAATAATGATAATGAGGCAGGAAATGACAATATGTACTCTTCCGTGAGTCAGAAAACTCCAGTTGAGATATTGATTCATTGCTCGGAAAATTCCCTGAACGAGAACATTAAAGGGATCGGTTCCAAGATTTACAAGCAAAAATAAAGTGACTCCGAAATGTGCGATGACAAGCCCGATAAGCAAAATAATCACACGTAAGATTGTTTCTTTCCAAGTGCGTTTCATAATTTTCTCCTTTATATGTGGGATTGACACTGTAATCATATTATAGAATACATGACTTTAGGAGAAAAAGCTATTATTTTTGATTATATTTTGATTATAGGCAGGAGAGTTACTGTTCACACGGCACTATCCCGCGAGGTGTTTTGGCATGAATATGCCAAAATCCCGAGACATACAAGCCAAAATTCCATTGCCGAAGGCAATCTGGAATGAATTTTGGCTAAGTTACTGTGAACGGAGTGAACAGTAACGCAGGAGAAATGCAGAGGACAAAGAAAAAAATATGTAAAAAAAATTGAAGAAAAGTAAAAAATTGGGTTGACAAGCTCGAATAAGGGTGATATTATAATCTAGCTGTCGCAATAAAGCGAACCGCTTCTTGAATGCAAGTCGGTTTCGAAAAAAGTTAAAAAAGTTCTTGACAGATGACGGCTGATATGATAGAGTATAAAAGCTGTCGTTTGAGAGAGCAAACAATAGCTTGCGAAAAGCAAAGAATAAATGAAAAAAGTTCTTGACAAACGGTTTTGAATATGATAAACTATCAAAGCTGTCTGAT
>JAUNPJ010000018.1:0-26126 GCA_030536755.1 Eubacteriales bacterium
TTTTCAAAATATGCATCATTTGCGAAAATGTAGGAGTTTTCCGCATGACCGTGCTTGTCCGGGAGGGATACCACCGCACAGGCATTTGGAGAAATTTTCGCAGATTTTTCGAGCATAGCGATTGCTCGCGACGCACTGTTTGAGCGCAAAGCGCGAGTTCGCGTCAAGAGCAATCCATAAGCGGCGCATAAAAAGCAAGAAAATCGACATGCCTGTACGGTGGTATCCCTCCCGGGCGAGTGCAGGTCATCTGGAAAGACTCCGGAAGTTATCGACCCGAAAACCCTGCCGTTTGAAAGTGTTCCGTTGACCAGGAAAGCGGTGCACATACAACTCTACAAACAGGAATTGATAAAGGAGATTTATTATTTTCAAAAAAGTCTTGACAACAAGAACAGTTTTTGATAAGATTTTTAACGGTGACTGATTTATGTCATTGGAATGCTGATGTGGCTCAGAGGTAGAGCACTTCCTTGGTAAGGAAGGGGTCACGGGTTCAATTCCCGTCATCAGCTTAAAAAAGCGGAAATCCATTGTTGGATTTCCGTTTTTTGTATACTTACCATTTATAATGTTTGATCAGTGCCTGTGTTCCGAGATTACCCATGCCCTGTGATTCCAGATCTTTGCACATAGCCAGTACATCATCCAAAACCGCCAGCTTTGTATCGACGTCCTGCGCCTCGTCCTGGGCGATAGACATATCTTTGATGAAGTGTTTCAGGAAAAATCCCGGATTGAAATCTTCATCCAGAACACGGGAAGCCACATTGCTCATCTGCGCACTTCCTGCTGCCCCTGTGGAAATCGAATTGAGCATCGTCCGCACATCCAATCCCACATTTTTCGCGTATGCCATCGCCTCGCACGCTCCTGCCAATGCACCCGCAATCGCAATCTGGTTGCACATTTTTGTGTGCTGTCCACATCCTGCCGGGCCTTCATAATCAATATTTTTTCCCATTGCTTCGAATACAGATCTGCAGGCATCAAAATCTTCTTTCTTTCCGCCCACAAGAATCGTCAGTGTTCCGGCTTTCGCGCCTGTGTCACCGCCGGTTACCGGTGCATCCAGTGGATGAAGTCCCGCTTTCTCACCTTCCTCGGCAATTCTGACAGCCAGTTTCGGACTGGTCGTTGTCATATCAATGATGTATGTGCCTTTGTCTGCACTTTCAATGATTCCATGCTCTCCAAAATAAACCTCTTCTACGTCTTTCGGATAGCCAACAATGCTGATGACTGCATCGCGTCCGGCTGCACACTCTGACACAGAATCACACCAGACAGCGCCTTCCTCCACCACATCCCTGGCCTTTTCTTTTGTTCTGTTGTAGACAGCCACCTCAAAGCCATCCTTCATCAGATTACGAATCATGGATTTTCCCATAATTCCAACACCTATAAATCCTATTTTTTTCATGTTATTTCTCCTTTCCCAAAATACATTCTCTTACTTTTCCCCGAATACGCTGCAATGCATTATCCACAGATTTCGGGCTGCGTCCAAGCTGCTGTGCGATTTTGAGGTAATCGTTTCCTTTCAGATAACTGGCAAGCACCTGATTTTCCAGAGGGCTGAGGCATTTCATGATCTTTTCCTGCATAATCTGCGCATCCTCTCTGTCAAGCACCACAGTCTCCGCACTGCTCGCAACCAGCTCACTCAGAATCCCCTCCTCATTGTCATTCAAACTGAGCGAAACATACGCATTCAAGGGTTGATGCTTCTGCCGATTGGAGGATTCCACTGCGTGATACATCTGTCTGTCAATACACAGATTGGCAAAGCTCTGAAACGCAGCCCCCTTCTCCGGCCGATAATCACGAATCGCCTTAAAAAGCCCGATCATCCCTTCCTGAATCAGATCGTCCGTCTCTGCCCCGATCAGATACATGGCCCTCGCCTTCTTGCGCACCAGGTTTTTGTATTTTTCAATAAGATAATCGGAAATTGCCGTATTTTCCTGGCACGTCCGATGCATTTCAATCAACTCTTCATCGGTATAATTGCTATAATCCTGCATATTTTCTCCTACCGCAAAGCGCCACGACATGCATCGCGGCGCCCTATCTTATCCTCGTTGATGAGCAATTTCAAAAGCAAGAATTCCGGCAGCCACGGAAGCATTCAGAGAATCGATATCTCCCTTCATTGGAATTGATGCCACAAAATCACATTTCTTTTTGACCAGAGGACTGATCCCCTCGCCTTCATTGCCGATCACAAGCCCCATAGGTCCTTTCAGGTCCAGCTGGTACATATTAGTTCCATCCATATCCGCACACACAAACCACATGCCTTTTTCCTTCAATTCATCAATGGTCTTTCCAAGATTGGTCACCTTGGCTACAGGCGTATAGTTCAATGCTCCTGCCGATGTACGCGCAACCGTTGCCGTCAATCCCACTGCGCGGCGTTTAGGAATCACAACCCCATGGGCGCCGGCCAGATTGGCAGTACGGATGATCGCACCAAGATTGTGCGGATCTTCAATGTTATCCAGCAAAACAATAAACGGAGGTTCTCCTTTTTCCTCAGCTTTTTTCAGGATATCGTCCACAGATGCATACTCATACGCAGCTACCTGTGCAATGACACCCTGATGTGTACCTGTCTCTGACAGCTGATCCAGTCTGTCCTTGGAGACATAATTAATGATTGTATCATTTTTTCGGGCAATTCTTGTAATCGAACGGACAGGTCCATCCTGACAGCCATCCAGCACATACAGTTTGTCCACCGGACGTCCTGCGCGGAAGGCTTCCATCACCGCATTGCGGCCTTCAATCTGTTCACTCATATTTTCTTAACTCCATTCTCAATGCCGACCTTTACCAGATCAATCATTCGTTTCCAGTCTTCTTTCAGATATAAATATCCCATAATCGCCTCAAATCCCGTAGCTCTGCGGTACTCAATCACAGAGGCATTCTTCGCTGTTGTGGAAGAATGCGCATTTCGTCCGCGCTTGTATACATGAGCCTCTTCCTCCGTCAGAAGAGGCTCAATATATTCCATCATTTTAGACTGTGTCGGTGCCTTTACCAGACGGCTGGCTCTCTGATGAAAGTTGCCGACCGGACAATTCCCCTGCATCACCAGGATAGAGCGAATCACCATCTCATACGCCGCGTCCCCGATATAAGCCAGCGTCAGCGGCGAATAAGTGCGGATATCAATCTCTTCTAATTGAAACTGCTCCTTCAGATACTTTATGCTCTCGTCCATTTTACTCCTTCTCTTGTGTCTTTGAGTACAATTCCCTGTTCCAGGAGCTGATCGCGGATCTCATCTGCACGCGCAAAGTTTTTGGCTTTTCTCGCCTCCTGGCGCTCCTGAATCAGCGCTTCAATGTCTGCATCCAGAATTTCTTCCTTTTTCACCACGATCAGTCCCATAATGTCACTCAGTTCTTTGAGCGTATCAAAGACTGCATTCACAAATTCGGCAGAGCTTGCTTCGCTCACATGCGTGTTTGCGAATTTTACCAGTTCAAAAATAGCGGAAATTCCATCAGCAGTATTAAAATCATCGTCCATTGCCGCATCAAATTTGTCCACAAATCCCTGCAGCTGTTCCATCTGTTTCTTCTCTTCCTCTGTTGCATTGCCGGATGCCGCTGCTGCATAATCCTTCAAAGCGGTACCACAGGTAACGATTCTCTCCAGTCCGTTTTTGGCGGCAGTCATCAGGTCACGGCTGAAATTCAGCGGACTTCTGTAATGAGCACTGAGCATGAAGAAACGCAGTACCTGAAGATCGTACTCTTCTCCTACCTCTCTTACGGTAAAGAAATTGCCAAGAGATTTGGACATCTTCTTATTATCAATATTCAGGAACGCATTGTGCATCCAGTAGCGTGCAAACTGCTTTCCGTTGCAGCACTCACTCTGTGCGATCTCGTTCTCATGATGAGGAAAGACCAGATCCTCGCCGCCGGCGTGAATATCAATCTCCTCCCCCAGATATTTTTTGGACATCACGGAGCACTCAATATGCCAGCCGGGACGACCGTCACACCACGGAGATGGCCAGGACGGCTCACCTTCTTTTTTCGGTTTCCAGAGAACAAAATCAAGCGGATCTTCTTTCTGATCTTCTCCGGATACCTGCAGAGAACGGAAACCGGACTGCAGATCATCCAGGTTCTTGTGAGACAATTTGCCGTATTCTTTGAATTTTTTCACACGGAAATACACGGTACCATCGGCTGCCGGATACGCAAAACCTTTGTCGATCAATGTCTGGATCATATCGATCATGCCATCGATTTCCTGTGTTGCCAGCGGATGTGTGGTGGCAGGCTTAACATTCATGTCTGCCATATCTTTTTTGCACTCCGCAATATATCTCTGGGAAACTTCTTCGGCAGTACTTCCCTCCTCAATGGCTTTTGCGATAATCTTATCATCTACATCAGTAAAGTTCGATACATAATTTACTTCGTATCCTTTGTGTTCCATATAACGGCGCACTGTATCAAACACGATCATCGGACGTGCGTTGCCGATATGGATCAGATTGTATACAGTAGGACCGCACACATACATTTTTACTTTTCCCTCTTCAAGAGGAACAAATTCTTCTTTTCTTTTTGACAAAGTATTATAAATCTTCATTTTTTCTATTTACTCCTTTTTCATTGTCTTTTCTTTTTAACTCGCGCAGCTGGCCTTCCAGATCCACAAGCCGATTGTATAATGCCGTATTTTCTTTCTGCAGTGCGGCAATATCTTCCCTGACAGGGTCGGGCAGATGAATCTGATCCATATCCACACGAGGAACTCTCACATTCTTTAATTTTACCACACGACCAGGCACTCCTACAACCGTGCAGTTTGGGGGAACCTCCTCAAGTACCACCGCACCTGCTCCAATCTTGGAATTTTCCCCTACGGTAAAAGAGCCAAGAAGCTTGGCACCGCAGCTTACCATGACATTATCTTTCAGTGTTGGATGACGTTTCCCCGTCTCTTTTCCCGTACCGCCCAGCGTCACGCCCTGATAGAGTGTCACATTATCTCCAATGATAGTCGTCTCTCCGATGATCACACCGCTTCCATGGTCAATGAACAGCCCTTTTCCGATCTGTGCTCCCGGATGAATCTCGATTCCCGTTTTTCGCGCTGCTCTCTGGGAAATCCATCTGGCCAGAAAATAATGCCCTTTTTCATACAGCTTATGGGCTCTTCTGTATTTCATCATAACCTGAAAACTCGGATACAGCAAAACCTCCATCGGGGACTTGATTGCCGGGTCACGCTCCTGAATAACGGCAAATTCCTCTTTCATATGTTGAAAAAAACCCATGTCAAACACCTCTGACTTCCTAATTTTTATCCCGCAGAAAATAAGAAAAGCCTCGTCCCAGTTAAGAGACGAAGCTATCCGCGGTTCCACTCTTATAGAGGATGTGCTCCTCCACTCGATACACGTAACGTGTGCCAACGTACCGGACTACTCACACGTTCACCCGGTCAGCTCACGGACGCACTTCACAACCTCCTGCATCAGAATTGCTTACAGCCGATGGCAATTCCTCTCTGTGATGCGGTACGGTCGCTACTCTTTCCGCTCAACGCCTTTTCCTATGACTCTATTCTTATAGTATGCAAAATCGACACTTTTGTCAACCAAATCTTCTACAATCCCTTAATTCCACCTTTTTTCGAGCGATTAAACGTAAGCAGGAGATCATCGATCGGTTTTTCATCCAAATAGTACATCAAGCGTGTTCTGGTTCCCATCATACACATAAGCCGCTTATAATTATGTGCATATGCTTTCTCATAAGTGCTCTCACACAACTCAAGCTGATCTTTCCATTCTTCAAAAAACGCTTTTCCCTTTGGCGTATTAATTTTCAGAAGCGAAACGCCTTTTCCGCCATTATCAAAATCCGGATGTTCTTCCTGAATTCCCCAATAATCGCCGATCGTGATATCTGCTACGCCATATTTTTGTGCTACAAACTCACAATTATAGCAAGATGGTCTCTGAATATTGTTGCTTCGGAATCCTCTGCTTAGATTATTTTTCAGAGCGCTTTCTATATCAATGCTTCCTGATTCAAACTCCATGAGAATAAATGGAAGATCCACTCCCTTAAACTTATTTCGGAATTGGAAATCTACCAATTTTGACTGATAGAGTTTCTCGAGGTATTCCCTGTATTTTCTGAACACTTTTGGAGAGCCGGCTCCATGGCAGATAATTTCAACTGTATAAAGATTCGGATACTCTTTCCCGAGACTGGCCTTCAGCGCTGAAATCTGACAGGGAGAGCCGGAAAACAGGACATATCTTCCCTCTTTCAAAAGTTTCTTTACCTGCTTTTTTACATCACGGCTGTCAGGGAAAATATACTTGGAATGCCGAAATGCCTCACATTCTTTTTCATTTTCCGCAATGCCATAAACAACTTCCATGTTTTCATCATACTGTACACCTGCCACACATCCATGTTTCGCCAGTATGTTCTGATACATCGGAGTAAACATTCCTCCGCTGGTACTCTCTTTTACAATCGATTCCTGCTTACTGTACGCAGCATACACAAGCGGAAGAGACTCCTGCGCCTCATTTTTCAGTTCACTGCGCCGATAGATACAGACTTTCTCACACTTGCCGCAATGAATACATTTTTCCTGATCAATCACAGGATAACGAAATCCCTCATGATCTTCTTCCATTCGGATTGCATCTGCCGGACAAACCGTCTGACAGGCCGCACATCCATAGCATCGAAAAATGTCTTCTCTTTCAAAATAATTGCGGTTATCCTCATGCTTTTCTCCGGCCAGAGAGGTTTTTAAAAACACTTTGGCATGGTCTCCCATGACACTGCGGCGTCTCTCGACCTCCTCATAATCTATCGCAAGTTTTGACAGATCTTTTGGAATCTTACTTCCGCTGTCAATCAGATGTTCCAAAATTCCAAGATCATCCAAAAGGTTTCTCATTCGATCCGGGTTTTTAAAATGCGGTACGGTAATAAAATTTCGATTGTAAATGATCGCAAACACAGTACAGTGGAAAGAATTCGTGATTACATATTCTGCCTCAGACACCATTCCGACAAATTCCTCGATTCCACCTGTAAAATGTCCCGCCTCATTCGAATATACCTTCTGTGACCAGTTATGAATGATCGGAAGTCCAAGACGTTTGGACATCTCTTCCGCCACACTGTTTAATGACTCATCCACTCTCTGCAAATGTACATTATGCACATAAATATATTTTCCAGATGTTTTCGGTTTCTTTCTGATCTTATCAAAATCTTCTCTCTTCAGCAAAAATGTCGGGTCTGCGACAAGATCCACCGGCTGGTCTGTCAGCTGCATCACCTGATCTCTTGCCTTTTTTTCACGCACAGAGATATAATCAAACTCTCTCAGATACCTTTGAAACAGCAGGCGATACTGCGGCGGAATCTCCTCTGTGCCAATGCTGGCTGCATAAGAAATACGCAGAGCATCCGCATTTCCAAACTGAAGAAAATATGCCGGATTGATACCTTTCATCATCGCCGCATTCCAGATCTGATCACTTCCTGCAATCAATGCATCATATCGAAGATTCAGTTTTTGCAGTTCCTCCAGGTTATTGACTTCCTTTGTCACCGGCAATTTGTGGTTAATAAAACGCTCAAATTTATAGTATTTCTCATATTTAGCTGCATCTGTAAAGCGATAGGACTCCTTACGCACCTGATAATACACATAATTTGCAAATTTATTCACGGCCTCGATTCCGCAAATTTTTTTGTTTGTTTTATAAGTAAGACGATATAATTTATCAATCACATTCAGGCGAAGATTCACAATTTCCACTTCATGTCCCTGCTGTTTCAAATATTCCTGCAAAGACCAGGCCTGAAGAACAGCCCCATAATTATGGGCACTGTGAAAGGTTATAATTCCAATCTTCATTCTATGCTTCTCCCTCGAATAATTTTTCAAACTGCGCTATGGAATTTCTATTATACGCTTCATAATCCACATGCATCGCTTTTACTTTTCCCTGATCAAACGCCTTCATTCCATTGTATATACCTTTTACATTTGGCTCTACCAGGTATCCGCCGTATTCCTTCATAAAGCCTCTCGGTCCTACAATATCGGTAGAAATCACCGGAACACCAAGCGTATCTGCTTCCAGCAGTACCAGTCCAAGTCCCTCATAAAGAGAGGAAAGAATAAATAGATCACATTTTTTCAGAATAGGCATTGGATTCGAAATTGATCGAATGATGATAATATGAGAGCTCGATGCCAGGCCCTGTGCCTGTCCCAGCGTCTGTTCATAAAGAACTCCATAGCCGCCGATCATAATCAGATAGCTGTTTGGATTTTGTTTGTAATATTTATCAAACGCCTTCAGAAGCAGACTATGCCCCTTCTCAGGAGAAAAACGTCCAATCGTAATAAACTTCTGCGCATCACTGTCTAATACCTGATTCAACTCATCTATACGGACATTACACAGCGTATCTGTATCAAAACAAAGCTCCTTCTTTGATTTTTCAATCACAGATTTATAATCATGACAATTGTTGATAATTTGAATGTTTTCTTTGTTTTCTCCGATTTTCAGTGTAGACTCATAGATATCAGTTGTCACGGGAACTACTTTGTCATAATCATGATAAGCCCTCTTTAAAGTAAGTTCATGCTGATTTCCCTTACCTTTTATTTCCTCTACCATATCATTGTGCACGAAAATAACTCTCTTCGCATCCGCGTGAAGAAACATATTAATAATCTCTTTCTCATAGCCGGCATAGTGAATGACATAATCAAACTTGCAGGAACCATAATTTCTCTGGTAAAGGCGTTTAAAGAATCGGTCCAGCTTTCTCATTACAGAAGCACTGGTGTTATTTTTCTCAAAATACTGCTCAATTGCATTTTTTTCTCCCAGAGAGAAATTGCCCATATTATGAATCGGAATAAATCCGACATCCTTCGGAAGAAGATTTACCCGTTCCGGGAATTTTTTCAAAGAACTGGAACGGAATGTAACAAAATAATTTCTTTTCTCTCTGTCTACATTGGCAAGAAGACTCAGCAAAGCGGTCGTCAATCCATTTTTCGCCAGAGAACCTGAATAAATCAGCACATTTTCTTTTTCATTCTGCTCTGTGGTATGTTCTTCATAAACTTTTTCGCCTTTTACAATATGACGGCACAGCTTTTCTGCAACCTTTACTCCATCATACTGACAGAATTTTTTCCGAAACTCTGTATCGTCATACTGTTTCGGGGTTCTGAGTTCCGCCAGAAGATTCTTCGCGCTGCGCACCTGCGGAAACGGGAATGTATCAATCGACACATAGACGCCTCGCTCATCCATGTAAAATTCCCTGTCATATACGAAAAGAATGATCTTCTTTCCGGAATTTGCATAATCAAACATGACACTGGAGTAATCGGTCACCATACAGTCACAGATATTTAATATATCGTAAGGCTCATACCCCTCCGGAAATGTCCGAATATGACGGTATACATTATAGTCAATGTCATTCGCCACAAAAGGATGAAGACGCACAAAAAAGATTTCGTCATCTTCCAGTCTCTCATCTAAGTACATAAAATAGTATTCCAGCTGATTTGTAATCTTGGTGGAATCCATTTTTTTGAGAACTCCTCTCCAGGTCGGCATATATCCATACAGCCTTTTTCCTTCCAGATTGAGTTCTTTTCTTAATTTTTCTCTTCTGTCTTCCTCAAAAAAAACAGAGTTTCTCGGATATCCGGAACATAAAATCTTTCCCTGATATAAATGATCCAGGAAATATGCGGATGTCATGCACGCACGCATATAATCACTGGGATAAATCAGATAATCTGTAATCAGATGATTTTTCTGCACATTTCCCATATCGAATGCCCTGTTTTCTACATCTTTCCCCATCATTTTTAACGGAGTGCCATGCCAGGTATTTGTAATCACCTGATTTTCCTTTCTGGCAAACCACGCCGGAAAAGACGTATCCATAAAAAGATATTTTGCACTTCCCATAATCTGCGCGTAACGAAATCCATTATGTTTGATGAGCTTCGCTCCACGAAGCTGATATACCTGCATCATTTTTCTGACTTCGTCTTTTTTGTCTTTATTACAGGCTATATATACTTTATAGTTCCTGTATTCAGGATTATGTGTCAGCTCTTCCGCAATACGAAGCATATTGCTGCCCAAATCTTTGCCATTTTTAGAATCTACAAGGATCCAGGATTCTTTTAATTGTGGCTTATAATAAAATAATGTATACCAGGCAATTAACAGAAGCCCTCTTATTTTTAACAAGAACTTTTTCAACCGTTTCATTTTCTCTATTCCTTTCCTTCGTGTTCTTCCTGACGCAAATCATTTTGTGCATAATATTTCGAGAATATTATAACATATTGCAAATGTATGTCAATGTTCTTAACTTTTTCTTTGATAACGAAATATTTTGTAAGTTACTGTGAACGGAGTGAACAGTAACTTTTGTAAAAAATAAAAGCAGTAACACACCTCTGTATTACTGCTTTTATTTTCTGCCATCAGATAAACTGATTGGTCTTTTCGTCATAATGGTAATCAATACTGTCCATTTTTTCCAAAAGATGTTTCTTATTTAAACCTCTGCAGGTGCAGAGTGCTTCCAGGGATTCATAGTAATCCCTCAGCTGAGTATTTACATAACTCAGAAGAATAACGGGGTCCTTGGGTATCATACGTGCCTCCTTACTACACAGATTTCTCCTATTTTAATCTGGTAATAAATTCACCGTTCTCCACATCCAGAACAATGGTATCACCGGCACGCACATCGCCCGCGAGAATCCGTTTGGCCGCAAGCGTCTCTACATATTTCTGCAGATAACGCTTCAATGGCCTTGCGCCATAGACTGGATCGTATCCATCCTCGATCACACGTGCTTTGGCTGCATCCGTCAATTCCAAAGACAATTCCTGAGAAGTAAGACGACGGTTCAAATCTTTTACCAGCAAGTCTACTATGTTCCCAATATTGTCTTTTGTCAATGGTTTAAACAAAATTATTTCATCGAGACGGTTCAAAAACTCCGGTCTGAAGTGTCCGCGCAGGTCATTCATGACCAGATCCTTGGCTTCTTCTTTAATCTCTCCATTCTCCGTAATTCCATCCAGAAGATAGGACGCACCGATATTGGAGGTCATGATCAGAATTGTATTCTTGAAATCTACGGTACGTCCCTGGGAATCGGTGATTCGTCCGTCATCGAGTACCTGCAAAAGCACATTGAATACATCCGGATGTGCCTTCTCGATTTCATCAAAAAGGACAACGCTGTAAGGTCTGCGGCGCACTGCCTCTGTCAGCTGACCGCCCTCCTCATAACCGACATATCCCGGAGGCGCTCCGATCAGTCTGGATACGGAGTATTTCTCCATATACTCGCTCATATCGATACGGACCATGTTGTTCTCATCATCAAACAGATTTTCTGCCAATGCTTTGGCAAGCTCCGTCTTACCGACACCGGTAGGTCCGAGGAACAGGAACGAGCCGATCGGTTTGGTCGGATCTTTGATTCCCGCTTTGGAACGAAGGATCGCCTCCGTCACCTTCTGCACACCTTCGTCCTGTCCAACGACTCTCTGGTGAAGCTGATCTTCCAGATGAAGAATCTTCGTGCGTTCACCTTCCGTCAGTTTTGCGACTGGAATTCCGGTCCAGCGGGAAATGATACGCGCAATCTCATCATCGGTCACACGCTCATGCAGAAGCTGACGCTCACCGACATTGTCATTTTCCTCCGCCTGCTGCAGTTCTTTCTGCAGTCTCGGCAGATCACCATACTGCAGTTCGGATACTTTCTCATAGTCGCTTCTCTGCTGTGCCTTCTCGATTTCTTTTTTGACATTTTCAATTTGTTCACGCAGTTTCTGACCTTTTCCTACAGAAGCCTTCTCATTCTCCCACTGCACTTTCTGTACATTGAACTCGTCACGCAGTTCTGCCAGTTCTTTCTGCAATGCCTCCAGACGATCCTGACTGAGTTTGTCTGTCTCTTTCTTCAAGGCGGTTTCCTCAATCTCAAGCTGCATAATCTTGCGGCTCAGCTCATCCATCTCTGTCGGCATAGAATCAAGCTCTGTCTTAATCAATGCACACGCCTCGTCGACAAGGTCGATGGCCTTATCCGGCAGGAAACGGTCACTGATATAACGATCCGATAACGTAGCCGCTGCCACAAGCGCACTATCTGTAATCTTTACTCCATGGAAAACTTCATAGCGTTCTTTCAGTCCACGAAGAATGGAAATCGTATCTTCTACTGTCGGCTCATTCATCATAACCGGCTGGAAACGACGTTCCAGAGCCGAATCCTTCTCAATATACTGACGATACTCATCCAGTGTCGTCGCACCGATACAGTGCAGCTCGCCACGTGCAAGCATCGGTTTGAGCATATTTCCGGCATCCATGGCACCGTCTGTCTTACCGGCACCGACGATCAGATGCAGCTCATCGATAAAGAGGATGATCTCGCCCTCACTCTTTCGCACCTCTTCCAGTACGGCTTTCAGACGTTCCTCAAACTCGCCTCTGTATTTGGCTCCTGCCACCAGAGCGCCCATATCCAGTGAAAAAATCTTCTTATCTTTCAGACCTTCCGGCACATCGCCTTTGACGATTCGCTGTGCCAGTCCCTCTACAGCTGCCGTCTTACCAACACCGGGTTCACCGATCAAAACCGGATTGTTCTTCGTCTTACGAGACAAGATACGGATAATATTACGAATCTCCGTATCACGCCCGATCACCGGATCCAATTTCTGCTCTCTTGCCTTCTCCACCAGATCCTGACCATATTTATTCAAAGTATCATACGTTGCTTCCGGATTGTCGCTGACCACACGCTGGTTGCCTCTGACTGTAGAAAGCGCCTGCAAAAATCGTTCTCTCGTAATTCCATATTCCTGGAACAATTTCTTGATTCCCTGATTCGGATTTTTAATCATAGATAAGAACAAATGCTCAACAGACACATATTCATCGCCCATTGCCTTTGCCTCATCCTCTGCCGTAATCAGTACTTTATTCAATGCCTGACCAATGTACGGCTTGCCGCCACTGACTTTCGTTCTGGCCTGCAGTGCCTTCTCCACACTGTCTGCGAAGGCATCGCCATTGATTTCCATTTTTACAATTAATTTCGCGATCAGGCTGTCATCCTGATGCAGAAGCGCATATAACAAATGCTCCTGTTCCACTTCCTGATTGCCAAATTCGTAAGCCACTTTCTCTAAATCCTGTACAGCCTGTATGGATTTCTGTGTGAATTTACTGATATTCATTAACAACCGCCTCCTCATGCTTATGAAAAACCATAGGTTTATGGTAGTATTTCCTTTTTCATGTCTTACTATACTCTCGTTTGTTAGCACTGTCAATAGGTGAGTGCTAATTTTTTTATAAAAAAATTGTGAAGTCTTGATTTTACTGACCTCACAATTTTTTCACTTTGTATTTACTACATATTTCCATATGCTTCGTATCTGAGGGATAAGTGTTTCCAGGCTCCAGCGTTTTTGGCTGTTCTTTTTACTGTTAGGATCATTTACTATAATATCGCCATTAGAATCAATCCCCGTTAAAACAATAAAATGTCCTGTATAGGTAAAATCTCCCGGATTCATTGAGCAGATCATCGGGGTCGAGACAGATAAATTGTTCATTATGTAGTCAGCACTTATTGTCCCCATTTCACTATCCAAGCCAAGCTTTTCTGCTCCATAAGTCATCAGATTCCATGAGGTTCCCTCTCCTGGCACATAATATCCATTCTCCTCTGAAAATTGAGATACACGATAAGGATTCCAGTCATCGCTTCCAGTCAGACCACAAACCACCATCGAAATACAGGTCGGACCACATCCCGTGATTCCAAGCAGATCATTGCCATAATATTGATACCCCCATCGCTTGTCCCACTGGATAAACAGAGGAATCTCTCCTTTTACGACATCCAAACGGAGATCCGTATCAAAGGGCGTGTTTTTATATTTATGATAACCCGAAACAAACTCGTGGGCTTCCGGGTATTTTATACCAAATTCTGTCAAGCTCCATGGCGTTTCACCTCTTTCGTTTTCATAAAATATATAACTGCCACTCCAAAAAAGTATACATAGTAGCGAACACATCACAATGGTAGCCGCATGCTTCTTATTTTGCATTGTGTGAATGTACTTTTTCTCTGCAATTTCTTTATCTTTCTGAAAGTATCTGTTCTTAAAAGCCAAAAGCAACATAAAACCCAGATATAATAATGCAGATGCTTCTCCTGTTTTCACTGCCGTTTCCGAACTTATACAGAATAAAAAATCCATGAGAAATATACTTGCAATAACAAGGATAAAATATATCGCAGAGAAGCAAATATATTTTGATATTTTTTTCATAATGATTTACCACATTTCAACAAGCCCATGATTGCTTTCCTGTACTCATCTTACGATAGGGAAATTCAGCCGAATAGAATAGGTATCTTCTGTTATAACCACCTCTGAGGAACCTTCCATTTGCTTCATCATAAGCTCGATGTTCTTCAACCCGATGCCTGTTCCTTTCACATAAGGATTCGGAGTGATGATTCTGTTTTGAAAATGAAGTTCTATATGAGTAGCCGTATATACAATTTTTAAAGTAACCGGTGCCTGCTTATCCGCATATTTCTCTATGTTCGATATCAGATTATTCATGATACGACCAAAAAAATCTGTATTCATGCGCACCATAACCGGTTGCCAACTAAGTCCTTCCGTATCCACACAAAAACCATTGCACTGAAGAAATACACAAAACTCTGACAAATAATCTTCAAAAGCACTTTGAACCGTTTCCGACTCCTCCATTTCCGTGTCGGATTCATTACTTACCAGAAAAAACTCAAACAACTGCTCTGAAACAGACCGAAGCTGTTCCGCTTTATCAAGCGACTTTGTTACATATTCAAGTGCCTGTTTCCCTTCCTCTTCTAATTTCCGTATAATCTCCAAGTATGAAAAGAGACCTGTGAGCGGTGTGCGAAGATCATGTGCCATTCCCAGAACAAGCTCATCTTGAGCCTGTTTCATTTTTTCCTCTGTTTTCTTTTGGTCAAGCAACTGATTTCGCATAAAATCAATACCTGAGGCAAGCTGGCCGATTTCATCAGCGCTTACAATCGAAACTGCATCCTCCAGGTTTCCCTTTCCTATTCTTTCAACCTTTTTTTGGAGGTACTGGATTACTTTTATCTCTTCCTGAAGTTCATTTCCAAAAATCATAAGGCAGATTGCAATGCTTATAATAGCCGAAACCCAGGCAATGATATCATAATATTTATCAGCGCATCCGTCGTAAATATAAAGTTGTGCCTGCCCATCCAGGAAATTTATCTGGTACAGAAATCTGGAAACATTTTTTTGAATCGCACCCGGAAATATGTCGTCTCGATAAACATTGTCAAAATAAACAGTTTTACCCCTTGAAATAACAAATTCACGAATATTTTTTTCTTCGACCCATGTCCATATTTTCTGTGTGTCTGTGACCTTCAATCTGTTTTCATTTACATATTCCTGAAATTGTTCTATCGTATCACGCTCCACATCATAGAGATAGCCGCTCGCAAGAAAATACTTCTGAAGCGCAGACATACTTCCCCAGTTTAGTATACAAAAGATTGCCACGCCTATAACCAGATCCTTAACCATACGATAAATCATTTTTGAAGTCAGATTTGTTTTACTTATCTTTTTCAAACCGGTACCCCTTTCCCCATACCGATACGATTAGCTTTGGATTTTGAGGATCTTCTTCAATTTTTTTCCTAAGCCGCCGGATATGTACCATAACCGTATTTCCTGAAGAATATAAGTATGGAACTTCCCACACACTTTCATAAAGATTTTGGACTGAAAATATTTTTCCGGGATTTTTCATAAAAAGAAGTAATATACTGTATTCCTTTTCAGTTAAGCTTATTTCGATCCCATTTACATAAATACAATTGTTTTGTGTGTTAATACGTATATTTTTCGCCTCGATCCATTCATCATACTTTTTCGGCTCCACTTTCTCTCCGGCCTTATCATATATCAAATGTCTCCGCAAAAGCGCTTTTACTCTTACAAAAAGTTCCGCATATGAGAAAGGCTTGACAAGATAATCGTCTCCTCCAGACATTAATCCCAGGAGTTTATCTGACTCCTGATCCTTGGCAGTCAAAAACAAAACCGGCACATTGCTTCTCTTTCGTATTTCTTCGCATGTTTTATAACCCGATATACCGGGCATCATGACGTCAAGGATAATCAAATGCGTAGCATCTGATAATTTCTTTAATCCCTCAAAACCATTCACCGCTTCTTCTACATGAAAGTTTTCACCTTCCATCAATATACGAACGCCTTCCCGGATAGCCGGATCATCTTCTATGATAAGAATATTATTAACCATACTCTAGGAACCTCTCGATGTCATCTGGCAACTTGCCTTTTTTTCTTTTTGATTGAATATAGCGTGGCAATGATCACAATGATAAATCCAGCCATTGCAGGAAATCCAGTTTCTATGTCATCCGACCCGATAATGCCTGTTATCCAGCGGTACTCCTTAACCGGTGTGTAAGACCAGACAGCCGGAAACATCTGATTTGTCGATACGTGAAGAATATCCATATCCCCAGAAAGGATATTATATATTGCATGAAAGGCAACTCCCGACCAAATCGATCCGGTTTCCAGAACAATCAAGGCAAACGCACATCCAATAATTGAAATTGCTATAAGGAGTGATATCACATTATATATACTGAAAATATTAATATTAACCAGATGCATTACCGCAAATAAAATGGATGATACCATAACAGCAGTCTTCGGACCTTTCATTTTTCTTAAAGAGTTGAATATAAATCCACGAAAAATCACTTCTTCCGTTACTGCAGCACGCACCCCGCCTGAAAGTATAGTGGTGCTTACCACTTCTACCGTCTCTTCTGCTGAAAGATTCTCTTTAACCAAAGTCCCTTCGGTCAAAAACAAACAACAGCATAAGACAATTGTTGATAACAGTATCGCGGCAGCCACCCATTTTAAACGCGGAGCCGGTCTGCATACATAAATATCCGACAATTGCTCTTTTAATATGTATTTATTATATAAAAACACAAAAAAGAATACCACCAAAATATCTAAGCACACATATATTATATTATCCAGAGGCGTAGGAATATTGTATCTGAATATTATAAGGCTAAAATCACGGGCATAAGATAAAAACAGGTATCCTAAAGGAATCGTCATTAAATATTTGAACTTCATTTATAATGTAAACTCCAATCTTTTAAAACGAGAAACGAACCGTGATGATTCGTTTCTCCTAATCCCCAACATTCAAAACTTCTAAAGTTTGTCAAAATCTAATCATTTTTTTGCAATGTATTCAGCGCTTACATATCCGACGTTTCCAGCAAATTTTATTTTTACCCAGCCGTCAGAGAGTGATCCGTTATATACATATACCGTCTGTCCCTTGCTAAGAGATCCTATAATCGGATGATTAGTTCCTCGTCCGCTTCTTACATTTAAAGAACTTGCGGTAACAACATATGCGGTAGTTAAAAGTCCCGCAGGTTCAATACTTGGCTCATTCCCTGCATCCGAAAGTTCCTCTACAGGATTGCCAATGTCATCCGATACATCCAAAGAACTGACCGTATCGTTTTCCATTGTGTTGCCATCTTCAAAAGCAACCATTTCCTGTGATTCATCGGCTGCGAAAACGCTTGAAACAGGTGTCAGGATCATAGATGCCGCTAATGCCATAGACCCAATTTTCATGATGTTTTTTCTCATAGTATCCTTCTCCTTTGCAGATGATTTATATATGTATTGCCCCAAGTTCTCCTTGGAACAATTTAAAGATATCACGAAAATCTTACAAATCACCTTAACTACTTTCTTAACACGTCTTAATTTTTCTAGCTCAAGTATTTTTTCTATTATATTAATATTCGGATTCCATGTCAACGAACGTCAATTACCGAAGCAGTTTACTAATTTAATCTTCAAACCCCGACCATACCGGTTTTCCGGGATATGGCTTCGCTTCTTCTTCGCCTCTGAGCACACGAAGCGCACCGGCTCTCATGGCCTCCTGCTCAAATTCGCCCGGATACGATACGACAGGTGCAATCCATTCGCAGCGCTCTTTGATCTGTGCCTCCACCTCTGGAAAACGCAAAAGTCCTCCTGTCAGAATAATCGCATCGACTTTTCCTTTCAGGACCACACTCATAGAACCGATGTATTTTGCTACCTGATAAATCATGGCATTCCAGATACGGGTTGCCTGCTTGTCTCCCGCTTCCACCAGCTTATGAACTGTATCCGAATTGGATGTTCCATAATGGCTGCTCAGTCCTCCTGCCTGACTGCAGAGATTCTTCATCTCTGCCGGTGTCTTGTCACCGAAATAATCAATGATATCTGTAACAGCCATCGAGCCCATACGTGTCGGAGTAAATGGTCCCTCACCGCCTCCTGCATCGTTTCCGTCAATCATGCGCCCTTTCTCATGGGCAGTGATCGAAATGCCTCCATCAATATGGCAGGCAATAAAATTGCAGTCTTCATATTTACGTCCCATTTTTTTCGCATGTTTTCTCGCTGTCGCCTTCAGATTCAATGCATGACAGGTTGCCTTGCGATACACCCCTTTCACGCCAGTGATACGCGCAAGATCACATAATTCATCCTCAATCGGAGGATCCATCATCAGCATTAGCCCGCCATAACGTTCCCACGCCTTCTGTGCCATCTGCACACCGAGCATCGAAGCGTGGTATAATCCTCCCTTGCACTCTCTGGTATCTTCCACAAGGCGTTCATTGATCCTGTACACGCCTCCCATAACAGAGTAGCACCCGCCGCCTCTGCCGACAATGGCATCCACTCCTGCTTCTTCAAATCTGTTCTCTTTCATAAATTTCCAGACAACTTCCATGCGAAAATCCAGCTGATCATTGATCGTCGGGAATTTCAGCAATTCTGATGAATCGTGAAAAACGTCCGTAGTCAACAGACATTCTTCGTTTTCAAACATAGACAATTTTGTTGATGTCGATCCTGGGTTAATAACGAGGATCCTGTAGTTTTTCTTTTCTTTACTCATAGTTTCTCCTACACTTCCTGCCTTTTCCACTTTCTCGTCAAAATCGCTCTGCTGTGATTGATGAGGCTTATTTTGTTTTCATGCTGCGTACAAATTATATTTTCATTATACTTCAAATCGGGCTGTTTTGGAACAGATTCCTAATAAAAAAATGCCATATTGCTGAAATATTGTTACTGTGAACAATATTTTTTGATTCAGCAATACGACATTTTCTATTTTTTATTTTTCGTTATGATTTTTATGGTCTGTCCTTCACAGGTGTAAATTCCGTATGATGACCTACATATTTGTAGGCAGGACGGATGATCTTGCTGGTATTCATCAGCTCTTCCAGACGGTGTGCGCTCCAGCCGGGCATACGAGCGATGGCGAAGATCGGAGTAAATAATTCCTGTGGAATACCAAGCATGGTATATACAAAACCACTGTAAAAGTCGACGTTTGCACATACATTTTTAAACAGTCTGCGATGTTCCATAATCTTCTGACCTGCCAGCTTCTCGACTGTCTCATAGAAAGCAAATTCCTCTGTCATGCCTTTTTCCTCTGCGAGTTTTTTCGCAAATTTTTTCAGAATGACTTCACGAGGATCGGAAAGTGTATAAACGGCATGTCCCATTCCATAGATCAGACCGGAACGGTCAAACGCCTGTTTATCCAAAATTTTATCCAGATATGCACCAACCTCTTCCTCATTGGTCCAGTCATTGATGTGTGACTTCAAATCGGCAAACATATTCTGCACCTTCAGGTTCGCACCGCCATGGCGAGGGCCCTTGAGGGAACCGATGGAAGCAGCTACCGAAGAATAGGTGTCTGTTCCGGAAGAAGTAACTACGTGTGTCGTGAAGGTGGAGTTGTTACCACCGCCATGCTCTGCGTGAAGAATCAGTGCAATATCCAGAACCTTTGCCTCCAGGTCTGTATACTGGCCATCCGGGCGCAGCATCAGCAGAATATTTTCTGCCATGGACAAGCCCTTCTCCGGATTGCGAATAAACAATGTCTCATCTCTTCGGAAGTGACGATACGCATGATACGAATAAACAGCAATCAGCGGTAATTTTGCAATCAGGCTGAGGCACTGACGAAGTACATTCTCCGGTGTAATATTATCAGGATCATCATCGTATGTATACAGCGTCAGAATACAGCGCTGCATGGCATTCATAATATTTTCATTCGATGCTTTCATGACAACATCTCGCACAAAACGGTTTGTCAGTTTCTGCATATCAAACATAACTTCGCGGAACATCTCCAGCTCTTTGCGGTTTGGAAGCTTTCCAAAAATCAGAAGATAAATCGTTTCTTCAAATCCAAATCTTCTTCCGTTTAATCCTTTTACCAGATCGTTTACATTGATTCCCTGATAGTACAGACTGCCCTCTGCGGGGATTTTTCTTCCCTCTATAAGGTCAAACGCACAGACATCTGAAATCTCTGTCAATCCGGTAAGAACACCTTTACCAGCGGAATCACGCAATCCTCTTTTTACATCATATTCCAGGTACAGATTCGGATCGATGCGTTGATTTTTCATCAACTCTTCCTCTAAGGTTTTCATACATGCGTTGAATTTTTCCATATTTTCTACATTCATCAATGATTCATTCTTGTTGTTATCAGCCATATATACCCTTCCTTTCCATATCCTTTTTTATAATTATGCAAAAAATGCCCATTACGATAACGTCTTCGTAATCGGCATTTTTATTACATCTTACATGGAATAATAACAAAATGCAGTTGCCTTAAATCTCCGCATTTGCCAATATTTAATTATATTACACGAATTTCAGGAAATATGCAATCTTTTTTTTATTTTCTGTGCATATTATTCAGTTTTTCTGCAATTGCCCCCGCCAGAGCCCTGTGTCCTTCCAAAACACAGTACTCTCATAAATACCCTCCTCTATACTACACATAGCTCTGTTCGACCTTAATAACACAAATATATTTCTCATTTTTCTCATGAGCTATTTTTTTGACATAATCCAGAAGTTTTTCCTGATCACCCTCATATCCGGCAGGAAGAACCAGATCAAACAGCACATTGGTGTGCGTATCTCCCGGAACAATCCGCAGATCATGAATCGTCAGCCTTTCGTCATATGCCTTTATCATATCCGCCAGATATTTTCGCAATTCCGCAGTTTCTCCATTTTTCGTAACAATCGGATCATAGTGGATGATTACCGGCAGCTGATCTTTTTTCTGAAACTCCCATTCAATGCTGTCAATCAGATCATGGGCCTTCATATTGTCCATCTCTGCCGCAAGCTCAATGTGCAGAGAAGCAAACTGATTGCCCGGACCATAATCATGCACCATCAGATCATGCATGCCAAGCACCTGCGGATAACTCATAACACGCTTTTCAATCTTCGCTACCAGTTCAGGATCCGGACGTTCTCCCAGAAGAGGTGCCAGTGCATCTCGAAACATCCCATAGCCGCTGTACAGAATAAACGCTGCCACTACCACTGTCATGATGCCGTCAATTCGCTCTACATGAGTTGCAGAGACCAAAAGTGCAGAGATGAGTACTGCGCCTGTCGAAAGGCAGTCATTTCTCGCATCTGCCGAAGTTGCCCGAAGCGTATCAGAATGAATCATTTCTGCCAGATGCCCGTTAAAATGACTCAGCCACAATTTTACCAGAATCGAAGCTATCAGAACAAAAACTGTCAGCCAGCTGAATCGGATTCCTGTCGGATGAAGGATTTTTCCGATTCCTTCCACGGCAAGATTCAGGCCAATCGCAAGAATGATCACGCAGACCGCCAAAGCAGCCAGATATTCATATCTGGCATGCCCATAAGGATGTTCCTCATCCGCTTCTTTCGATCCAAGCCAAAATCCAAACAGACTGATCACGCTGCTGCCCGCATCACTCAGGTTGTTGAATGCATCTGCTGCAATCGCCATACTTCCAAATACCATACCGACAACAAATTTTCCAAGAAACAACAGTACATTGCAGATAATCCCGACGATACTGGCAAGATTTCCCACCTTGCTGCGGTAGCGCCCCTCGTCCTGCTCCTCATCACCCACAAACCGATGAATCATCTGCTGTGTAAATGAAAAATTTAATCCGGCTCTCTCAAGAACCTTCCCGGCAAATCCCGTTTCTTTCTTTGCCTCCTCTTTTTTGGGAACTTCTTCTTCAATCAACATTGCCCTTACAATGCCAGGACACTCATATTGCCTCTTTCCGGCACCGAGTCCCAGTTTCCGGATGGTATACTGCTTCGGAAGCTGACTGGACGTGCGGACTGCTGCCACAATCGCAGCACCTGTCGGAGTCACCAGTTCTCCCTCGACATCCGTTGTATGTAATTTCAGATGATGGTCTGCCGTAATATTCACAACAGCCGGTACAGGCACAGGCAGCAGCCCATGCTGGCAGCGCACAAACCCCTTTCCTTCATATAAAACAGGAACAATCACCTGATCAATTCCAAGATTATCGAGACAAACAGCCACCGCAATGATATCCACGATGGAATCTACAGCTCCCACCTCATGAAAATGCACCTTTTCCACCGGAACCTGATGAGCCTTCGCCTCGGCAGCTGCCAGAATCTCAAAAATTCTCCCTGCAATCTTTCGGGCACCATCCGTAATCTCCGCCACCCGAATAATGTCCATAATCTCTATCATACCTCTATGGGCATGAGAATGTGCTTCGTGTTTGTGCTCTTTGTGTTCATGCGCTTCGTCATGCTTTCCATGAAGATATTCCATATCATGATCATGATTCTCATGCTCTTTGTCAAGAATCACATCAAAATCACAGGCATCCAGCCCGGCTTTTTTCACCCGACTGATCTTGATCTGAAATCCCGATACCGGAAGACTCTGCAAAGCTTCACGCAGCACGTTCTCATCCGCCCCGAGATCCAACAGAGATGCCACCGCCATATCGCCGCTGATGCCGGAATAACATTCCCAGTATAATGTATTACTCATAATTTTCTTCCTTTTCTTCCTATCTTATTGACACTATAGCACAACTATACCTGAATCACAATATTTTGATGCCGATCAGGCAGGCATACTTCTAAATTCACGGTACACAAACACAATTGCAAGCATGCCAGCCACTGCATCTGCAATCGGTCCGGCATACATCACGCCTTCGATTCCCATAAAAACAGGAAGAATCAAAACCAGCGGAATCAAAAAGATTAACTGTCTCGTCATAGACAGGAAAATACCCTTTCTCGCCTTTCCGAGAGATGTAAAAAAGTTTGCCGTCAATGGCTGTATTCCATTGACAAACGTAAAGAACATAAAAATACGGAAAAAGGATATCGCAAACTGGTAATACAATTCATCTCCATTTCCGAAGATACTGATGATCTGACGCGGAAAAACCTGAAAACCAAGAAAAGCCACCACCGCAATTCCAGTCGCAAGCGATGCTGACAGCTTGTACGTTTTTCTTACACGGTCATACTGACGGGCACCGTAATTAAATCCGAAGATCGGCTGAGAGCCCTGGGAAATTCCAATGACAATCGACATAAACACCATATTGACCTTGGATACAATCCCCACGACCGCCAGCGGAATATCACTTCCGTACACCGATAACGCGCCATAATGGCGCAAAACATTATTCATAACGATCTGTGTCACCATCATCGCGAGCTGATTAAAACAGGAGGCCGCACCGAGAGAGGCAATCTGTCTGACGCAGGACAGTCGGGGAAGAAAATCCTCCTTCTCCAATTTCACAGTCTTATAGCGCGGCCAGTAAACCATAATCATGACTGCAGATACAAACTGGCCGATAATGGTCGCCCACGCAGCCCCAGCAATTCCCCAGTGAAATACAAAAATAAACAGCGGATCCAGGATCATATTCAACAAAGCGCCCGATACATTTGCAATCATCGAATAGGTCGGACTTCCATCTGCGCGAACCAGATGATTTCCTCCCACCGATAAAATATAAAACGGCATGCCAAGAGATGTAATCCCCACATATTCCATTGCATAATTGATGACTTCCGGGGTAGCCCCAAATGCAAGAATCATTGGCTTTAAAAGCAGACGGACGATCACACAGATCACAACGCCGGCAATAAACAGGCTTCCAAATGCAGAACCTGCTATTTTTTTCGCCTTTTCCTCATGCTTTCTTCCCATCTCCAGATTAAAATTGGAAGCTCCGCCGATTCCAAGCAAAAGCCCCACAGAAGTGGCCAGTGTCGTAAGAGGAAATGCCACATTGGTGGCAGCATTTCCATACATTCCAACGCCCTGTCCAATAAAAATCTGATCTACAATATTATACAAAGCACTGACCAGCATGCTGATCACTGCCGGAATTGCAAATTTGGGAAGAAGCTTTCCGACAGGTGCATACCCAAGCGGATTTTCTTTTCTTTCCTGTACTTTTTCCATACAACTATTTCCTCACGATTCTTCGCAGTTTCTTCGGGTAACTTCTACAATTTCCCGAAATTTGGATGTAACATATCCAAAATTCTTTCGATGATGAGGCAGCATACATTTGCTGCAGTCTTTGATTTTGCTTTCCGTAAACCGAAAATTTCCACCGCATTGATTTCCTAAGGCATACAGCGGACAATAACAGAACAGACAGTTGAAATTATCCGGATCTTTCGTCTCATGACACGGAAAATATTCACACTCTTTGTTGCAGAAAAAAGAATATCCTTTTCCTTCCCATTCCTTTTTTTCACACATTCGTCTTTCCTCCTGATTGTTTATATTTATACGCTAAAAAACCGTATCAACAGCATTCTGTCTCAACGGCACTTCTAACATCATATTGGGTGATAGACAAACTCCAGCCGCTATTATGATACCTGTTCATGAGTGAGCGGAGGGAACAGGAAGCCGGAGTTCTATCACCTGTCGTTTAATCATACATAATTCCCTCTGACAGGTGAATTGCTATAGTTGGAATGTTAAACTTTTTCCAGGAAGTCTCACCCTATCGTATCAAGCAGGTTTCCTGACTTATGGGTCAACGCTCTATCCCGCCTTCTCATACTTTCGTACAATGGCATACTGGAATATCGCTCTCCAATTACAGTGACCGGATCGCTCAGGATTCTCACCTGAATTCCCTCTTCATTCTACTGCCACAATCAATAGAATGCACTTAACACGTCTACGGAACTATGTAAAATTATTGTAGCATATCTCCCAAAAACTGTCAACCGCAGTTTTTATTTTTGCTCCAATATGCACAAAACAGGTTACTGTTCACACGGCACTATCCCGCGAGGTGTTTTGGCATGAATATGCCAAAATCCCGAGACATACAAGCCAAAATTCCATTGCCGAAGGCAATCTGGAATGAATTTTGGCTAAGTTACTGTGAACGGAGTGAACAGTAACCAAAACAGGAGCTGCCTTAGCAACTCCTGTCCTATTTCACTTAATCTACAATTCTTCTTACAGAAAGAATCGTTCTGTATGCAGCATTATCGCTGACTTTGATACCACCTGCCGGATACGGTGCACTATTGGATGCATGTACGATCTGTCCATTGCCAAGATAGATTGCAACATGGCTTCCATAACAGATCAGATCTCCCGGCTGTGCCTCGGAATAAGATACACTTCTTCCCTCATACATCTGAGATTCTGAAGTTCTGCTGAGGCTGTATCCAAAGTTTGCATATACACTCTGTACAAATCCGGAGCAGTCTGCACCGTTTGTCAGGCTGGTTCCACCCCATACATAAGGATTTCCAACGAACTGCAAAGCAAAATCAGCAACTGCCTGACCACTGGAGCTTCCTCCGCTGGATTCCACCGGTTCAGAAGATTCTGAGCTGTCAATCACATTGCCATACTCATCCGTCTCACCCTCAGAGTACTCGCTTTCAGATTCTTCCTCATAAGACCCTTCGTCATAAG
>JAUNPJ010000018.1:26136-53564 GCA_030536755.1 Eubacteriales bacterium
CATCGCCAGTCTCTTCCTCGTAATATTCCTCATCAGAGTACTCTTCGTCGTCATAGTCCTCATAGTCGTCTTCATCGGTTTCGTCGTCATAGTCTTCTTCATAATCATAGGAGTCGTCTTCGTAATCTTCCTCATAAGACTCCTCTGCCTCGGCCTGACGTCTTGCTTCTTCCTCAGCTGCTGCCTGAGCTGCCGCTGCCGCTTCTGCCTGTCGTCTTGCTTCCTCTTCGGCTGCAATTCTCTCAGCCTCCAGACGGGCAATCTCCTCTGTCTGCTGCTGCAGCAGTGCCGCATACTGTTCCGCCTGTGCCTGAGCCGCTGCGATCTGCTGCTCATAATCTGCAGATGTTGCTTTCTTCTCCTCGATCTGCTGTTCGAGAGATGCCTGCTGTGCCTCCTGCTGCTTCTTCATATCAACAAGCTCTGCCTTCTCACCCTCCAGCTGTGTCTTCAGAGATTTTACCTTCTTAACTGTGCTGGTGTATTTTTTCAGGCGCGCTCTGTCATAATCGTACATCTTCTGCGCATAATCAGCCTTGTTCAATAAATCAGATATATCTTTTGAGTTTACCAGCATCTGGAACCATGCTGTATCTCCGCCATTCTCATAGAGATACTGGATTCTCTTCTTCATGTCCTCATACTGTTTCTCTTTATTTTTGATCGCTTTTTTTAATTTTTTCTTTGTCGTTTTGATGTCAGATTCTTTGTTGCTGATGTCCTGCTTCAAAACATTGATCTGAACCATAACGTCTACAAGATTCTGGTCCAAAGCATCAATCTCAGCAGCTAAGGCTTCCTTCTGCTCTTCCAGACTGTTAATAGTGGCATATGTAGCATCTAACTGATTACTTGTCTGTGCTTGTTCCTGGCGTAATTCATCCTCTCTCGTAGCACCAACAGAAACCACCTGCGCTGCACTCATGATGATGGCTAAAGTTAAACACACAAGTCTTTTTTTCATGTTCATTCACCTTTCGTTATTTGTTACATTACGTTTTCTATTCTGTAATATTTCCGCAATATTTTTAAGTTCTTATACATAGTAACACAATCGATTAAAAAACGCAACCCTTTTATTACGTTCATTAAATACTTTTGTAACATTTCAATAATGATTCAGAAATCAAAAAAAGCACCGCAAGCACAAAACCTGCGGTACTTTCTGATTCTTTTTTTATTTAGATGCAAACAGATCTGCCAGAATCTGGTCTGCGGACATGTTTCTGTATCCGTCCGGATCGCTCAATGTATTGGAATTCCAACGCATGATATTACATCCTTTGATGTACTGAGAACCAGTCGAACATTTCAGTCCAAACTTGCTGACTGTTCCGCCGTAATAAGTTCTCATATACTGCTGTGCCAGGGAAATTGCCTGACTGCTGTAATCACCATCCGGTGTTGGTGTTCCTGCAATCTGCAGGCATGGCGGTGTTGCATGTACAATTACCAGACTGCCGTCCTCACACTGGCCAAGTACAATCCAGGTATGTCCTGCTGTACATCCCAAATCTCCGGCAACGAATTCATAACCGCTGGCAGATAATTGGCTCTGATTGTACAGTGTTCCGAATCCTCTGGAAGCATTGGCGCTTGCAACAGATTCTGCCAGTGTGGTGTAGTTTGTACCACCGGATTTGTTCTGCATGATCTGATAAATCGACCAGCCTACGAAACCGGAACAATCAAGTCCCTTTCCATATGCAAATCTGTAATTGTTGTAATCGTAACTTCCGGACTGGCTGTTGTAGAAGGTTGCCCATCCAGAATTCACACCTTTTCTTGTAGCATCGGCGTCATCATGACCGCCGCCCCACACATACAGTGTGCTTCCTACCGGCTGCAGTGCACCGAGCAGGAAATTTTTAATCGTTCTGTCAGAAGAAGGAAGAAGGCTTGTCTCATTATCTACCTTATTTTCTGATGCAATCTCATACAGGAAAACGCCATTGTCACCAAACATATATGTCTTGGATCCAATCTTGTGAACGCCCTTTTTCATCATGACGCCCTGATTTTTTCCTGACTTTACAAAATAATATTTGTTAGATCCAATGGTCTGCCATCCGGTATTGCAGACACCGTTCTTGTCCATATGGTATCTGTAGCTTCCAATGTTGTACCAGCCATTGCTATATGCACCGTCTACGGTAAAGTAATATTTGTCACCTTTTGCGCTTGTCTTCCATCCGCGCTGCATGCTTCCGTCAGCTCCGGCATAATAAGTCTTCCCACCCATGCTGAAGATCATATTGACAGCAATACAGCCTGTCTTTTTACTGGAATAATATTTACTTCCGTTAACTGTGATAAATCCTTTTTTCTGAAGAATACCCTTGTTTGTCTCAAAGTAGTATTTCTTGGAATCAATATTCTGGAATCCGTAAACACGTTTTCCATCTGCTCCAACATAATATGTATTTCCTGCTGTTTTGACAAACTCATTCTTTGTCATAGCGCCTGTACCAGGTGCGAAGAAATACCATGCATTGTTGATCTTTACCCATTTTTTCTGCAATTTGGTTCCGTTCTGATAATAATAAGCAGTTCCTCCTTCCTGTACCAGACCATTCTTCACAGCCGCCTGTACTGTTTTTGTGGAAGACACTGCGGGTGTTCCCATCGCCAGTACAAAAACTGCTATTGCCAGCACAAGTTTCTTCCAGCTTATTATATACTTTGAACTTTTCATAAATACCTACCTTTTTCAGAATCCTTAACTAAACAGTTCCAAATTTATTTACATTTCTTTTAGGAAATGTTACATATTTATGTCTTACCCATTATAGACCGTTACGATTTTATATGTCAAGCGATTCTTGAAAATTTGTGCAGTTTTTTTCATTTTCATTCCAGAAATATTTACAATTTTTTACGATTCTCCGTATAAACTCTTAAGGATCTGCGCCGCTGTTTTGCCGGAAAACTTATCTGGATCACTCAATACTTTTGAGTTCCAGCGGAAAGAAACCACCTGGCTGCTCGTCATATAATTATAAACATCCGTGCAGAGTGTGCCATACGGTCTTTCCGGAGGGGTCTGAATGATCCAGGGATATCTGTCCAGTGTATCCTGATGATACTTCTGCATATATTCCCGCGCAAGCTGATAAGCCTCTCCGACTCTTCCATCCGGTGTCGGCGTTCCTGCAAGCTGCGTACAGCCCATAGCCGAGCTTCCGGAACAATGCACGAGCACATAGCTTCCGTCACTGCACTGTCCTACGACGATCCAGACATGCCCAGTCGTTCCGTTGTCGTGTTTGACACGGACAACATCCCCTGCTTTGAACTGTCCCATATAATTGTTTTGAGCCAGCTCACTGTGCGAGCGCATACTTCCCCATCCCCAACCTGCAAAAACATAGGGCTGATCAAACGATTTTTTTGAACAACTTATCTCTCCTGCCGGCAGCGAATCACGCATCATCTGGTAGGTTGCCCAGCCGACAAACCCGGAACAGTCCATGGTAGACGGAATCTCCGTCGAATTCGTTCCCGGCCATCCGCCGATCTGTTGATACGGTGTGCCGATCGGCCGCAATGCATCCAGCAGATAATTACGAATCGTCTTTGCTCCCGTAGACTGCTGAAGCTGATTTTTGTTTCCGGTATTGAGTTTCTCAGACTTCACCAAAACACCTCTGGAGTTAAATGTTCTTTTGTAATTTCCCATGGTGTAAGTTCCGACCGCTGCTTGTCCCATCACACTCTTGCTTTTCTTGAAATAATACTTTTTTCCGCCGATTTCTGCCCATCCGGTCTTTGCAGATCCATCCGTATTCATGTAATAATAATGGCCTTTGATCTTATGCCAGCCCTTTGTATAACGCTTTCCTGTCGTGGTGAAGCAGTAGCGTTTTCCATCAATGATCTGCAGTCCCTTTAACGCAGCGCCGCTCTTTGACGGGCTGAAATAATACCAGTGACCGCTCACTTTTTTCCATCCGGTCACTTTCTTTCCGTTGGAGTAAAAATAGTAATCGTTTCCCTTTTTCACGATTCCATTTGCCTTAACTGCTGCCGAAACCTCTGTACAGGAACGTATCGTCACAGGTGCAGCAGTCCCCAGTACAGCAAGAAGCATCAGCATGCAGACCCATTTCCATGATTTTCTTTTTTTCATATCTTATCTGCTCCCACAAATCTAATTTCCACATTCAATACTGATTTCATTAAAGATATGCATGATATCCTCTACCTTTACTTCTTTCTTTTCCTCTCCTGTCTTATCAAGTACGACATGGCCTTCATGCATCATCACAAGGCGGTCACCGTACTCCACTGCATAACGCAGGTTATGTGTGACCATAATTGTCGTCACATGTTTTTCCCGCACGATCTGGCCCGTCAGCTGCATGATAATCTCCGCAGTCTTCGGGTCAAGCGCCGCTGTATGCTCATCCAAAATCAAAAAATCAATCGGCGTCATCGTAGACATCAGAAGCGAGAGTGCCTGACGCTGGCCGCCGGAGAGCGAACCAACTTTCGTATACAGCTTATCTTCCAGTCCCAGGTTTAAGGGACGAAGCATTTCCTTATAGGCATCAATCTTCTTGCGGTTCGTGCCTCTTGTGAGGTTAAAGGGTTTTCCCTTGTTGTCCGCAATCGACAGATTCTCCAGAATATTCATGCTCGGGCAGGTTCCCTTCGAAGGATCCTGGAATACGCGTCCAATCTTCTTATGACGAAGGAACTCCTTCTTATAAGTAATGTCCTCACCGTTGATCAGCACCTTTCCCATATCCACGCGAAGACTTCCGCAGATGAGATTGAGCATCGAAGTCTTGCCGGAACCGTTGCTTCCGACTACAGAGACAAATTGTCCGTCCTCCACCTGAAAATTAAAATCCTCAAACAGACACATCTCATTGACTGTTCCCGGATTAAAATATTTATTCACATGAGCCAGTTCCAACATCGTTTACTCCCCCTTTCTGTCCATCGCCACTACGAGTATCAACAGGAACAAAACGGCTGTGACCAGTTTCAGGTCACTCGATTCCAAACCAAGGCTGATGGCAAGCGCCACACAGGCTTTATACAGAATGGAACCGATCACAACACTGGATGTCACCCTCAAAAACGTTGCTTTTTTGAACAGACTCGTTCCAATGATGACACTCGCCAATCCGATGACTACCGTTCCTGTTCCCACGGAAATATCAAAAAATCGCTGCTGCTGTGCAAATACGCATCCGCTTAATGTTACCAGACCATTGGAAATCGCCAGTCCGACAATCTTTACCAGACCTTTATCCACGCCAAGCGAAGTCAGCAGTGTCGGGTTATCCCCAACTGCACGGAGCAAAAAACCGGATTTTGTTCTCATATAGGCATCCAGCAGATATTTACATACCATTACCACAATAAATACCACAATTACGGTTGTGTAGGGAGCAAGCGCTGCCGGAACAATGCTGTTAAGAAAATTGTTGTTGAAAATTGTTGCTTCATTATAAATAGGAAAGTTTGCCTTGCCCGCAATCCGAAGATTTACCGTATACAAAGCAGTCATCATGATGATACCGGAAAGCAGATCTCTGACCTTCAACTTCACGTGAATGATTCCTGTCAGCATTCCAACAAAAGCGCCGATCACAAAGCAGACCGGCAGCGTCAGAACCGGAGCAATTCCCTTACTGATCAATACCACAGTAACGGCAGCCCCCAAAGGGAAGCTGCCATCTACCGTCAAATCAGGAAAGTCCAGTATTTTATAAGTAATATACACACCCAGAGCCATGATCGCATAGATCATGCCCTGCTCCAATACGCTTAATATCAGTGCCAAACCTGTACCTCCATTCTCTTTTTCAGAGATTCTTATTCTACCGTAATCTCTTCAAATACTTCATCTGCATTCGCCACAAAGTCATCTGCAATTTCCATGCCGATTTTCTCTGCTGCAGCTGTGTTTACATAACAGCTGGACTCAGAAATCATCTCAAACGGCATCTCGCTTGCTTTTGCTTCTCCCTTCAGAACTTTTGCAGCCATCTTACCAGTCTGCTCGCCAAGACTTACATACTCAATACCCATAGAAGCCACACAACCGGCCTTTACCTGCTCTACCTCGCTTCCATAGACAGGAATGCTGTTTTTATTTGCTGCATCAATGACGGTCTGCAGTGCAGATACGACTGTGTTGTCTGTCAGATTGGAGATGCAGTCTACTTTGCCGGCCAGATCTGCCGCAGCCATGGCAACATCTGCGATCGTGTTGATTCCCTTATCTACGATCTCAAAATCATAATTTCCAGCTAACTCTTTATACTCTGCGATTGCACTCTCAGAGTTTGTCTCACTTGTTGTATACAGGATACCGATTTTTTTTGCATCCGGCTGTAATTCACGAATCATCTTTAACTGATCTTCAATCGGAAGTTTATCGGAAGTTCCGGTTACCTCACCTACCGGTGTACCGTCTTCTTTTGCAAGTTCTGCTGCTACCGGATCGGTAACGGCTGTGTAAATAACAGGAATTCCAGCTTTGGAAGCAGAATTAAAAGCAGTCATTGCGCTCGGAGTCGCAATACCGCAGATCAGATCCACCTTCTTGGAGACATAGCTGTCTGCAATCGTGCTTGCCGTAGACATATCGGTCTGCGCATTGTCAAACAGTACTTCCAGATTTTCTCCTTCTACGATGCCTTCCTCTGCCAGACCTTTCAGGAAGCCTTCCTTGCAGTTATCCAGAGAACCATGCTCTGCAAACTGGGAAATACCGATCACATAGGAATCTCCAGTGCTTTCTGTCTCCTCTGCTGTCTCTTCTGTCGCTGCACTTTCCTGTGTCTTCTCTGCACTTCCTCCGCATCCGACCAGAAGTCCTGCTGCCATTACGGTTGCCATAAACATTGCGATTACTTTCTTTTTCATTTTTTGATCTCCTTTACTCTTCGTTTTTTTATTAATATGAGATTCCCCATAAGAATAAAAGAAACCGCCCCAAGCAAAAGCCTGAGACGGTAATAAAAATTCTTATTATCGCGGTACCACTCAAATTGACGAATCGTCCACTCTATCATGTACTACTATACATGCCTGGTTGATAACGGGTCAGGTTCCCGCCGACGCCTACTGAATTCGGGCCGGCCTCAAAAGTCCATTCAGTCAATGACTTCATACTGTCTTCCACCAACGACAGCTCTCTGTAAATCCATCCTTCGACCTACTACTCTTTCTCACAGGTTTCTCATATGACTGACTTTATTGTAGCACCTCGCTGAAAAAAGTCAATAGTTTTTCACAAATTCAGAAAGATTTGTTTTCAGCGTTCCTATTTCAGGATACTGCACTCAACCAGCTCTGTACCGCCATCATCCCTGCGAACCACCACGTCTGCCGCACTCGACAGCTCCGTATCCTGCCAGAATGTCACACAATCACGGCGCAGCAGTTTTGGAGCTATTGTCTCAATATCCTCCTTCTCTGTGTAAACAGTTTTTCCTGTTGTTGATCCTGTGTCGCTGAATTCCCAGACCGTAATCTGCTTGATCTGGCTGCTGTCGATCGTACTCTGCAGTTTGTATCCCATCTTCTCCAAAAACGCCAGTGTCTTCGTGAAAGATGGATAGATGTAAAGGCTCTCATTCCAGTCATAAGAATTGTATGGAAGCTCCGCAAACGGATCTACATACCGGTATCCAGAATCGTATCCAAGTGATGACAAATCCGCATTGTAATTGAGCATCCCTACCGGTATTTCTTCACGGATCCGTGTGCTGTTCATCTTTTTCAGATCCTCTTTGATTGCATCCACCAGTTCATAGCGTCCCTCATCCTTCTCTGAAAACAGTGTAATCATCGCATCGTTGTCCATCAGACTCATCGAGCCGATTCGTTCATCGTCCACCTGTGCAATGCTGAAATAACTGTTCACCAGTTCCGGATAATCATACAGTTTTTCTGCCGATTCCCGCATCTCATCCAGCGGAACGCTGTACTGACGGTAAACCTTCTTTCCATTCTTGCATTCATAGCAAACATATACATAAAAGGTTCGTCCCACATAATCTTTGTCCTGAAACGCCTCCTTCGCCAGCTGCTGTGTCATTCCATACAGCTGTTCATCACAGCCAAGCTTCATATGAGCCAGGCGGTCCTTTGTGGAAATGCTGCTTCCTCCCATCTGGAAACCACTCACATCCATACTGATATTGGTGATTTCCTCCTGTTTGGGAACGTATGCATCATAACCGACCAGATCAAAGCGAAAGACTGCAATCACAAGAGCTGCCGCAGCAGCCGAAAGCAGAAGCGAACCTTTGCCGGCAAAGATTTTTCTGATATCCAGATAGTAAATCATCTGTACCACAGCATAAGACAGCAAGAGCCCAAACACATAACCAAAAATCATCCAGAGATCATGCTCCTGCCCGTCCAGAGATCCAAAGAAACCAGCACTCGCCAGTGTCAATACGGTCACAAGCAGCACACGGATCACTGCTGCCGGTTTGTCAAATGCCATCGAATTTCCGGCCATCTCCGAACTTCTTCTCCGATAAACCGCCACATCCAGAAGCAAAATCAGCACAGCCACAATTCCCGCTGCCGCAAGAGACATCCAGGTACTGCCCTTCATAAGATTCTTGCTCACAATGTAAGCCCAGCTGATCGGACTTCCATACTTCGCAATCGCCCACAACTCGGCTCTGCCCACAATCATCGTCATACAGAACGTATCAAAATATTTCGATGCATAGCCTTCCAGCAGCATCGCCAGAGCCGGTATGTAAGCAAAAAGCACTGCAGTCCCGCAGATGCCCACAAGAATCCTTCCCGTCAGGAGCATGGCAAGCGCAGCCAGTGCGTACGCCAGAAGGAAAAAGATAAAGCCGGCAAGAACCGATGCCCATCCGGCAGCAAACGCTTTCATCGTAAATGCCCCGCGCAAAACGCCGACACACATCAAAAGCAGCATAAACGCAGTCGCCGGTACGAGATAATCTGCCATACCGATCGTTGTCTGCACCAGAAGCAGCTTTTCTCGTCGTATCGGCAGACTGTGATAAAAATCCACCTTCCTGCGTGCATGCAGATAAGAAAAGCCCTGAATGGCGCAGAGCACACCAAGCGCAATACCCACATACAAAATCAAAACCAGACAGCCCGAGGCATTTTGCGAAGATCCGCACAGGCTTTCATAAAACACTTTCTGCATGATCTGTGTGAGATTCTTTTTGCCCTCTCCCCATCTCAGGATATTGTCCAGATTGATCATACCCATCACGGGATATACCATAAAATACGCCAGACAGGAAAGGGCAAACACCCAGATCTGCTTTTTCCACAATTCTTTCCATACATCAAAGGATAATGTTCTTGATTTCATATCCTGCCACCTCCGTTTCACTGATAAAGATCTCCTCCAGAGACAATGGGATGATCTCACAAAAAATCGGTTCTGCCGCTTCCACACGACTCATGATTTCTGTTCTCGTTCCTCTTGCCGTGATCATCAGAAGCGATCCCTGTCTCTGATACTGCAGCACTTCCAGTTCCTTCAGAAGCTGTTCTTCTTTCCCCTCATCCGGCACCACACACTGTACCTTATGAATATGAAACTTCATATCTTCCAGATCCTTCGACAGTAAAATTCCGCCCTCGTGCAGCAGTCCCACATGCTCACAGATATCCTCCAGCTCCCGCAGATTATGGGAGGCAATCACCGGCGTAAACTCCCGGCTGCATATCTCACTGGCAAACAGGCTCTTTACCGCCTGGCGCATCACGGGATCCAGCCCGTCAAAAGTCTCATCGCAAAACAGATATTTTGTGCAGGCACTCAGCCCCAGTATCACGCTGAGCTGCTTTTTCATACCCTTGGAAAAAGTATGGATTCTTCGTTTTTCGTCCAGTCCGAACTGCTCCATCATTCTCTTAAAACGTGTTTTATCAAATTCCGGATAGACAAAGCTGTAGTACTGTGCCATCTCTTTCGGTGTGGAATTTGGGAAAAAATACGCATCGTCTGAAATATAAAACATTCGTGACTTAATCTCTTCTGACTCATACACGGGTTTTCCATCCACCTGGATGGTGCCGCTGTCGGGACAGATCACCCCGCAGATCATGCGAAGCAGCGTACTCTTTCCCGCTCCATTCGTTCCAACCAGTCCAAACACCTCACCTTCCCGTATATTGAGGGTCACATTTTTCACCGCCTGTACGTCAGCATAGCGTTTGTTCACATCCTGTATCCGTATCATACGTCTTCCTCCTCATACATCTTGCTGATTTGTTCCGTCATTTCCTGTGCTGTAATTCCCATCGCCTTTCCCTGGTGCACAAGTTTGGATAACTCCCCGTAATAAAGCTTTTTCTTCTCTTCCATCACCTTCAGGTCCGGAGAAACAAAATTCCCCCGCCCTTTTACCGGGTAGATAAATCCCTGCTGCTCCAGCACGGCATACGCTCTCTGAATCGTATTGGGATTGATTGATAACTCCATCGCCAGCTTTCTCACCGACGGAAGCTGACTGTTCGGTTCCAGAACCCCTTTGATGATCAGCATCTGAAACTTCTCTACAATCTGCTCATACAAAGGCCGCCGATCCTGATAGTCAATGATAATCATCGCATTCTCCTTTCCTTCGTTCTCGTATACTAAGTGTACTATTTATCTTAGTACACTTAGTATAATAAAAAAGCTGACCGAAGTCAACTCTTTTATCATGATATTTATCTTTTCCGCTGCAACGGAGATGGGGAGATTTGAACTCCCGCGCCGGTTGCCCGACCTACCGCATTTCGAGTGCGGACCCTTCAGCCACTTGGGTACATCTCCAGAACGTTTATATTCTACCACATTTAAAGTCAAAATGCAAAGCTTATATTTTTTCAATTTTATTACGGAGTTTCTGCATTTTCCGATCCAGATCTGCAATCTCCTCCGAATACTTTTTCAGCTCTTTTCCCACTTTCTCCGCCGCCGAGACATCCTTTTTGTAGAGGAGCTGATAATCCAGCACAGACCAGAAATCCATCGCGATCGTGCGAATCTGAATCTCCACACGCTTCGTCGATTTGTTCTGATCAAAATAAATCGGGATATCCACAATCAAATGCAGACTCATATATCCGTTTTTCTTCGGTTTCGAGATATAATCCTTCTTTCTCACCAGTTCAATGTCCTTTTGCTCCGTAAGGATCTCTGCAATTTTATACACATCATCCAAAAACAGGCAGACAATCCGCACACCAATCAGATCGTTGAGCTTTTCACAAGCTGTTTTCAGATTCGGCTCCAGCCCTTTGCGCATCAATTTGGCATAAATACTCTCCGGAGTTTTCACTCTCCCGCTGACACTGCGCATAATCTCCCGGTTATATTTCATAGACATCTGCTCATCGATAATCTTTGCTTTTGCCTCCAGAATGCTGATGGCATACTGAGCCTGCAGCATATACTGGTCTTTTTGCATCTCACTTCTTATGTTTTCAATTTCCTGTTTTATGATACTCACCCCTTTGCGTCTCATTTCCTGACTGTTTCGTATGATTCTCCTCGAACAGTTGCCGATTCCTTTTATTGTATCAATACCTGGCCTTTCCTACAAGTCTTTCTTTGTTAATTTATGGTTAAAACTAACCTGATTTTCTGTTCTGAATCATTCCTTTTCTCATATATTGATATCAAATGATTTCAATGCAGGTATGACTATGAACACATGCAATTGGAAAAAAATGCTGGGGCTGGTACTGCTTCTTGCCGGTTCTTTTGCAGCGGGCAGTCTGGCTGGCAAGCTCACATCTTCCAATCCAGACGCGCAAAAAACTTCTGCAGTTCTTGCCTTAGCCAGCGACTGGGGATTGAGTTTTCCTGAAGAAGGAAAACCTCCCGTCACAAATGCCACAGTCGAAGAGCTGAAGCAATACGATACATACTACATGGAAGATACGCAGGAGAAAAAAATCTATCTGACTTTTGACTGCGGATACGAAAGCGGAAACACTGAAATGATTCTGGATGCCCTGAAAAAACACAACGCCCCTGCCACCTTCTTTGTCGTTGGTCACTTCTTAAAATCAGAACCAACACTGATTCAGCGCATGGTTGACGAAGGCCACATCGTCGGAAACCACACCTGGTCTCATCCCGATATGACAAAAATCTCCACGTTAGACGCATTTTCCAGGGAACTTTCTCAGGTTGAAGAGCTCTACAAGGAAACCACCGACAAAGACATGGTCAAATTCTATCGCCCGCCCCAGGGGAAATACAGCGAAGAAAATCTGAAAATGGCGCAGGAGTTGGGATACAAAACCTTTTTCTGGAGCCTCGCCTATGTGGACTGGCAGCAGGATCAGCAGCCAAGCAAAGAAGAAGCTTTTGACAAATTATTGGGACGTATCCATCCCGGTTCCATTGTCCTCCTTCACAATACTTCCTCCACCAATGGCCAGATCATGGATGAACTCCTGCAAAAATGGGAAGATATGGGCTACACCTTCCATTCCCTTGAAGAGCTCGTCTCTCAGACGACCTGAAAAAAAGAGCCAGTGCAAACCACAGCTGTCCCATGTTTTGCACTGACTCTTTTCTTATTGTTCAACTGCAATAAAATCAAATATGTACGGAAGTTCTCCCTCTTCTCCGTAAAGCTTGCGATGCATATCCTGCCACAGATCTCCGACCGCAATCTCACCTTCGCGGATATCATCGATGAGAAGGCCGCCATCCGCACACAGCAGATCAAAAGCCTCCTTCGTTTTTCCTGTGTGATGAAGCGCATGGATATAATAGAATTTGATGCGTGTGTCACTGCGCACTTCTTTGGCTGCCGCTTCATACAGCCGCACAATAGCCTCAAAGTCCTCGCAAAGAGTCAAAAGGCGATAACCTTCTTTTAGATAGGATAAATCCTGTTCACGCATTATAATTCCAGCCTTGATTGCCTTCGCAGCATCCTCCGGTTTGGAAAGCAGCAGCTGCGCAGAAGCAAGTCCATGATATGCCCAGGCATTTTCTTTATATGCAAGAGAAATATTGAACTCCTTTGCCGCCAGACCGTAATGATTTTTCTCAAAAAAGAACAGCCCCAGATGATAGTGTGCAAACCAGCTTCCCTGATTTTGACCGGCAACCGTCTCCCTTAATTTTTCACCAAAAACATCCTCATTCAGAAACAGCCCCGGTGCCTCCTCCACATCCGGTTCTGCAAGCACACCGTTCTTCAGAAACTCTACCCAGACACGCTCATCTTCCCCATATGCTCCGAAATCCAGATGCTCCGGCAGCGGTCTTTTTCCCATATACGCCCGCACTTCCTTTGCAAGCGCACCATAAGAACTTCCACGCAGCTGTACCTTGGCTGGTTTCTTTGCCAGCTCTTTTGTCTCGCTCAAAACGGTTTCGATTTCCTGGTAAGCCGGCTCATTCAGAATCTGTCCCGTCACTTTCCGACGAAGCTGTTCAAATTCCAGACTCATCGCTTCTTTGCCAAGCGAAACAGCGCCATATCTTTCCAGCCACTCCCACGCAGTATGCGGTGCCATAGGAATACAGCCATACTGTGTCTTGGCAAGACCTGCCTGAATCTCCACATATCTTCCCGCATCCTTTGTCAAAAATTCCTGCCAGTGATCTCCTGCAGGCTTCTTTCCCCAGGAAAACAGCTTTCTGGAGCGAAGTCTGGAAGTAGAAAACTGGCAAAGTCCATATCCGTCTTCATCCACATTCAGGATATACTTGGGATCCTGCGTTGGAATATCAAAGAAATAATCCACAGAAGAAGGAATATTTTTGTACTTTGAAATATCGAGTCCATCCACATAAGGAATGGAAACTTTGTAGATTCCGTCCGGTCTGGTTGTATAGGCTTCCTCAGCCGGAACTACAATTCTTCCATTTTCATATTCCGGCACTGCCATATTGCTCCACCAGTACATCGGAACCACATCCTCGCCTGTGTTTACAATCCTCATTCTGGCATTGAGAAAACGATCCTGATCTTCCAGCCAGAAATCCATCTGGTAGGTTACCTGGCGGATTCTTTCATATTCATACATACGAAGAACCGGCGTTCCGTCCTCCTTTTCCAAAACAGCCGTAAACAAGGGCTCTGTCGTAAACGGTGTGTGACCGATCACACTGATGTTCCATTCTACACCGCCGCTGAACCAGGCATTGCGCACAGCCAGATTGCTGTACTGAAGCACATCATTTGTGTATAACAGATTCTTTCCAGTCGTTTTATCCACAAGACTCCAGAGTCTTCCGCCCTGCTGCGGCAAAAACATAGCCTTCAGATAATCATTTTCCAAAACAGCAGTCTGCACCGGCATCTTCTCCAGCTTTCTTGTATAAGAAGCATACTGCGGATACGGATACGAATTCCTTCGTTTTCCATATCCCTCAAAAATCTCATCCTCCTCACTCAGATGAAACTCGAGATCATTTTGTATAATGATCCCTCCGGTCAGATCCGGCGTCGTATTTGCATTCCCCTGTCTCGCCGCCAACATTTCCTGTTCTTCAAAATATAATTTTGCCTTCATGCCTTCCTCCCTATTTTTAAGAATCCAGCTCCTCCAGATTCAATTTTAATTCTTTCATCTTATCACGAAGTTCCATGGCCGCCTCAAAATTCAGTTCCGCAGCTGCCGCTTTCATCTTCTTCTCCACATCTGCAATCAACTTCTCCAGCTCCTTACGGCTCATAGACTCCGGTTCTTTCTTCAGAATATCCTCCGTCTCTGCCACCGTCTTCGAGATACTGATCAGATCGCGCACAGCCTTCTGAATCGTCTTCGGCGTAATTCCATGTTCCTCGTTATACTTCTGCTGAATTTCCCTTCTTCTCTGTGTCTCGTCAATCGCCCTTCGCATCGAATCGGTGATGGTATCGGCATACATGATGACGTGTCCCTCACTATTTCGGGCGGCTCGTCCAATCGTCTGAATCAACGACGTTTCGGAACGGAGAAAGCCTTCTTTGTCCGCATCCAGAATCGCAACCAGCGTAATCTCCGGAATATCCAGACCTTCTCTCAGAAGGTTGATGCCCACAAGCACATCAAACACATCCAGACGCATATCGCGGATAATCTCGGAACGCTCCAGCGTATCAATATCCGAATGCAGGTACTTCACACGGATTCCCACATCCTTCATATAATCCGTCAAATCCTCCGCCATGCGCTTCGTCAGAGTCGTCACCAGTATTTTATGTCCCTGGTCAACCTCTTTGTTGACCTCCCCGATCAGATCGTCAATCTGCCCCTCCACAGGACGCACCTCCACGTACGGATCCAGAAGTCCCGTCGGACGGATGATCTGTTCTGCGCGCAGCATTTCATGATCCGCCTCATAGGGGCCAGGCGTCGCTGACACAAACATTACCTGGTCGATTTTGCTTTCAAATTCCTCAAAATTCAACGGACGGTTGTCCTTTGCCGACGGCAGACGGAAGCCATAATCCACCAGCGTCTGTTTTCTTGACTGGTCACCGGCATACATGCCGCGCACCTGCGGGACCGTGATGTGCGACTCATCAATGATCAGGAGAAATTCTCCGTCAAAATAATCCATCAGCGTATAAGGTGCCTCTCCCGGCTGCAGTCCGGCAAGATGGCGCGAATAATTCTCAATACCGGAGCAGAATCCCGTCTCCTTCATCATCTCCACATCAAAGTTCGTGCGCTCCGCGATTCTCTGCGCCTCAATCAGCTTATCCTCACTCTTAAAATATTCCACACGCTGCGCCAGTTCCTCTTCAATTGCATTTGCAGCGCGCAGAATCTGCTCCATCGGTACCACGTAGTGCGATGCCGGGAAAATCGCCGCGTGATTCAGCTCACATTTGACCTCTCCCGTCAGCGTGTCAATCTCCGTGATCCGGTCAATCTCATCACCGAAAAATTCCACTCGCACCGCCGTATCGGTCGCATCGGCCGGAAAAATCTCCACCACATCACCGCGGACACGAAACGTTCCTCGATGAAAATCCATATCGTTGCGGTCATACTGAATGTCAATCAGTTCCCGCAGCACTTCATCTCTGTCCTTCTCCATGCCCGGACGAAGAGAAATGATCATATTCTGATAATCCTTCGGACTTCCAATACCATAGATACAGGAGACACTCGATACAATGATGACATCCTTGCGCTCACTCAGAGCCGCCGTCGCCGACAGACGCAGCTTGTCAATCTCATCGTTAATCGAAGAATCCTTGGCAATATACGTGTCACTGGACGGCACATACGCCTCCGGCTGGTAATAATCATAGTAGGACACAAAATACTCGACAGCATTTTCAGGGAAGAACTCCTTGAATTCTCCGTAAAGCTGTGCTGCGAGGGTTTTATTGTGTGCCAATATCAACGTAGGCTTATTTAAAGCCTGAATGACATTCGCCATGGTGAATGTCTTGCCGGAACCGGTGACACCCAGCAGTGTTTCACACTGGTTACCTTCTTTAAATCCCTCCACCAACTTAGCGATTGCCTGTGGCTGGTCGCCGGTTGGCTTGTATTCGGAGTGTAATATAAATTTATCCATGATTTTCCCCCTTCCTTGTTCCACATTCAACTATTACTACAATTCTAAACTATTTTCTTTTAATAAAAAATCATAAATACTCATCGTAGTAATTCCATATTCATCTCTTATGATATTCACAACATCTTTCACAACAATAATTTTCTTGAATGAATCATTTACATTGATAAGAGAAGCCTTCTCCTGAATACGTTTTTCTTCCGTTGACATACTGAAAGCTGATTGAATATAATATCGTTTACTGCCAAGATTGGCTACAAAGTCAATTTCCAACTGATTCTTATACTCTTTCCCATCTTGATTTGTTCCACGCTTTTCTACAACACCAACATCTACAGAATATCCTCTGCTTCTTAACTCATTGTAAATGACATTCTCCATCAGATGTGTTTCTTCAATCTGTCTAAATCCCAGTCTTGCATTTCTAAGCCCCACATCTTCAAAATAATACTTTAATGGCGTGCCAATGTATTTTCTTCCTTTTACATTATAGCGATTTGCCTTATTGATAATAAAAGCATCTTCCAGATGTTCTATATACTGCCTGATTGTATTCAAACTAATCGTTGACTGAATCATACTTTTAAAGGCAGCTTCAATCTTCGGTGGATTTGTCAGGGAACCAATCGCAGAAGCCAGAATGTTAATCAAATCCTCCAACTCCTGTGTTTTCTCAATATGATGTCTTTCAATAATATCCTTCAGATAAGTTTCTTTAAACAAATTTGTCAAATAGTTAATTTTCTGTTCTTCGGTTTTCATTGTTACGGTAAGTGGAAGACCGCCATATACAACATACTCTGCCCATCCACGGTACATATCCCCATCGTAGGCTCCCATAAATTCTTTAAAAGTTAATGGGTAAATGTGTATTTCATCGCCTCTGCCTCTAAATTCAGTAATTACATCTTTGGACAAAAATTTAGAATTGCTTCCCGTTACATATATATCAGCATTTTTAATATGAAGCATCGAATTCAAAACTTCTTCAAACTCCTGCAGCATCTGCACTTCATCAAGCATAATGTAATATTGCTCCTCATCTTCTATCAATGATTCAATATAATCTAATATTAAATCCGGGTCACGATATTTTTTATTCTTACGTTGATCCAATTCAATCGTAATGATATGTGATACAGGCACGCCCTGCTCCAACAAATAATTCTTGAAAATATTAAATAGAAGATAAGACTTTCCACATCTTCTGATACCAGTTACAACCTTTATCATTCCATTGTGCATACGGTTAATCAAATCATTCAGGTATTTATCTCTCTTGATATCCATAGGCCATTCTCCTTTACTGCACATTTGAGACGGTTTTGTAACTTTTATTCAACGAAAACCTTTTTCACTTTCTCCAGTTAAATCTCTATTGAATATTTTTTACATTTCCGCCCATTTTATTCAGCCTAATTATACATCTTCATACAGCAGAATGCAAATCCTATTGAATATTTTAGACGGTTTCGTAAAAAATATTCAACAGTCATATTTCCTCCCATACAATAAAAATTTGACAACGCTCTTTTCGTCTGATACAGTAATTTCAAACAAAACTTTTTTCAAACGGAGGGCTTTTATGAAACTCCTGCATTATTTTCCTTTCAGACTACTCATCCCTGTCTGTATTTTACTGGCAATCTTCTTTTTCTGTATGTGGATTGCCTCTTCCAGCCGCATCACCTGCACAACAGAATCCTTTTCCGAGAGCACCGAGTACCTTGCCAATCCCTATCAGGGATTTTACCACATCATCGGTTATACCCTGTCCGATGCTTATGTCCCGACAGATTCTGTTTCTCATCAGGTAAAGTCCTACAAAAAGTCGCTGGCACTGTTGGAAATCAACCTGAAAAATTACCGGACCACCGAAATCAGCGAAACCGGAATTACACAGTTAAACGACATCTTAACCGCCTGGTCACAGTCCCCATCCAACACAAAGCTCATTCTTCGTTTTCTGTATGACTGGAACGGACTCGCACTGGCAACAGAACCGGAATCTTTGGATCTTATCCTGACGCATATGGATCAGGTCAGTCCCCTGGTCAATCAGCATCGCGCCTCTGTCTATCTCATGCAGGGAATTTTCACCGGAAACTGGGGCGAAATGCACCACTCTCACTTTATGGATGCCGCTTCTGTAAAAACACTCATTCAGCACTTACATGAGGTCATCGACCCTTCCGTCTACCTTTCCGTGCGCACACCGTCACAATGGAGAATGATCCATGACCTGTACGATGTTCCATCCAGATTTCCGGCGTTTGGAACGGATACTTCTCTGCTTGGAAGACTTGGCCTTTTCAACGATGGAATGCTTGGCTCCGAATCCGACCTTGGCACTTACGGGAATACAGCAAGACGCGATGCCGCCACCCCTTCCTATCAGGGAACGCGAAAAGAAGAACTGATCTTTCAAAATCATTTGTGCAATTATGTCCCAAACGGCGGCGAAGTCATCTACAACCAGAATCTCAGCGAACTTGAAACATCCGTTTCTGCCCTTCGGACCATGCATGTTTCCTACCTGAATGCCGACTACGACAGCCGTGTTTATGAAAAATGGAAAAAAACAGTCTGGACAGGAAACGATGCCTTTCACGGCTGCGATGGATACAGCTATGTGAAAGCACATCTCGGTTATCGCTATGTGATTCGCGGCTGCGATCTCAAAAAATCAGGACTGCAAAAATCCAATTTAGCACTCACTCTCACCATAGAAAACACCGGATTTTCCAACACCCTGAAACCGTTCGAGACTTCCGTTTTCTTAAAAAATACAGAAACTGAAGCATACATCTATGTTCCTTTCAACATCGATCTGCGAACACTCACCGGCGGACAAAAAAAATCTTTTACAGCAAAAATCCCTGTAAAAGACCTCGAACACGGCAGCTATGAAATTTATTTTTCTGTCAAAGACGAGACAAGCGGACAGATAATCTTATTTGGCAACAAAAATGAAATGACAAAAGATGGCTATCTGTTGGGGCAGCTGGAGAAATGAGGGGACGGTTCTAGCGTCCCCTCTGTCCCTGTCATTCTTCATGTGACGTGAGACGGCTGACCAGCCGCCCTCTCTTACCAGCCTTCTTCAAAATCGCCGTTACCGGTGCACGATGCAATCTCCTGTTATTATTCAAAAACCGAGCCAGCGTCACAAACCACAGCACCGGCCAGAACAATACAATTTTCCCAGTCCTCGGAAAATTGATATGCATCTGGTGATGAAACTCCTTCACATACGCCACCAGCGAATCACCTTCCATACCTACCATACGTTCCGACTCGCTGTAGCCAAACTCTCCGGCATCCAGAACATCTCGAAGCAGTGCATCCGTCAATTCCCGATCCACAGGCTTTTCGGCGGAAACCGGACTTTTCTCCTTCTCCAGACCAAGATACCTCACACAAATATCCGTCACCGCCGCTGCAAATTTTGCAGTACCGCTTTCACACGCCATTTTCCAGAACTCCCTGCGCGCTTTCGCATCGTCACAACTCTCCCACAGCACAACCCAGTCACAAAGATTCCGAAGCCCAAAACCACTGCCGACAAAATGCTGCAGCATATGAATTAACAGATAAAATCCTTGCCATGCCGTCTCATAGGCATAAACCTTCAATCCCTGACAATCCACAAGCTGACAGTGCTGATCGCTTTCCCTGTACATCTTTTGCAGATATTGATTCAGATGCTTCTCCTTAAATTCATCTGCCCATGCCGTGTGCAGCTCCACCACCTCCTGCTTCGCAGAAGTCAAAACAACATGGTGGTTCGCATGCCATCCACTGCAAGCTTGAAAGCCATTCGCTTCCAGAATCTGTACCGCCCGCTTTGCCTCTTTCTGGCTTGCCACAAACAAATCAATGTCCGTAGTCTTTCGAAATTCCGGCACCGGATAAAACCTCGCAACCGTACAGCCCTTTAATGTGACCGCTTGGATGCCCTCTTTCTCCAAAAGTGCAGTAAGCCTTGCACTCAATACCTGCAATTGGATCGCCTTATGTACCGTCCGCGCTGTTTTCGCCTGTACGGCAAGCAGCTGCTCATTGGAAATCTTATCCTGCTCCAGCATATGCGAAAACAACGCCAGAACCTCATGACGATCCGCCATAGCCAGAAGCTGCTGCCACTCGTTTGCAGAGAGAGATAGCGTGGTGACAGCTTTATTTGGTTGATGCAGACTCCGGTTGAGGTATCGGAGAAAAGTGTATTCTGTTTTATTGATTGTCATAATTGATGTCATAATTTTCTTCTTTGTCCTTCATAATTAATGAGTCACATTCTCCCTTTATCTCTGCGAAATTGTATTTTTACTATTTTACTCAGTTCAACCCCAATATAAGAAAGGCCAATCGTAAGAACAACAACCATTAGTGGGATTACATTACTCTCTTCCAATCCAGCCTTTTTAAAAATTGGCTGAATCATATTAATAACTGGTATATGAAATATATATACGTATAGTAACAGATTCTTACCTATATATCTAAATATACCAAAAAGTCGAAAAGTTGGTTTATATAGTGCAAATAAAAACATCGCTATAGAAATAAATATTGTACTAACCTGCAAGTCCATAAATTGATGCCATCTAAAATATTCAAAAAACATCAATGCAATACCCAGAAAAAACACTACACTAATATTTACATAATTTAAATATTCTTTTAGCCTATCCTGTATTTGCGCAATGAATCTTCCAATTAATACAAATGGAATTGCAAATAGTACAGCACTTCTAAAAATAAACACCAATTCATTAATATCAAAATGATTGGTAACAAAAACCCTTCCTGCTATATGAATAAAAAGCAACGGAATAATCAAACAATATCCCATTCGAAAACCATTTCTGAACTTTGAAAGTACATACAATAATACATATGTCCATATCATCGCATATAAATACCACAATGTACCATTAAAAACTGATCCATAAAATAGCGTTTTTAAAGTCAGGTTTGAACTTAATAGATAGATAATAGAATCAAATGACGAATCCATAAAAGATTTTACCATCAAACTAATGCACGCTACACTCTCACCCAAAAGCACATATTTAAGATACAATTTTGCCTTACTTAGATAATTTTCCTTTCCATACATAAAATATCCTGTTGACATAAAGAAAATAGGAATAGGAAATCGCAATGCATATATTATCCCATCCCCCACAATACCTTTTATAGGACAGTGAAATAGAATAACAAGAATACATGAAATCCCCTTCAACATCCATAAACAATCATTTTCAATTTTTCTTTGTTCCATCTTCTAGTAATCCTTCCGCTCTTTTGCATCATCATATTTTTACCACAGCACAACTCAATCACAAAGGCTTCTAAATGCAAAACCACTTCCAGAGAAATCCTTCCGCATATGCATAGGCTTTTCCGCCTGATATCCCACAAACAAACAATTCTGACTACTTTCCTTTCTCAATTAATCTCATAATTTTATCTTTTTAAGAATCTTTCTCGACTTCCACATAAATCCAAAGTGCTTCAACACACACTGTATTTCCCATGGCAAAATTTCTTTTAATTTTTTTACAAAAAAGCTTTCCTGATCATTCCCAGACCACTTTTGTTCATAGTCACCCTGTTGTAAAACAAGTGCACCACTCCGTTCTTTCACTTTTTGTGCAACAACATACAATTCTGCTGGTGAAAATCCATTTAATTCCGTGCGATTAGTAATATCGCGTTTTTGAATTTCACGTATCGTTCGAGAACGAAAAGCATTACATATGTAAAGATGTTTCAATTTCATTCCATTTTTCTCACAGAAAAGCTGCATATACAACATAGGAGAAATCTGATATAAACCGTGTCCGTTCCAGTTATTAGACGGAATCATTCCAATATAGTAGCCCCCACATCCAGCAAATCAATCACATTTTCCATTGCCTGATCAAACGAGAACACATGCTCCGTTGTTCCACCATCAATAATGCAGGTGAACTTATTTCTATACTCTTCTGGAATCGGTTTATTCAGATCGCAAATAATAACCCAAACCATGCTGCGATTTGCCTTAGATAAAATGCTACTCAAGCCTTCTACTGGAAAAATATGAGCGGCATAAATGAAGAATCTCTGCTTACAGAACCAAAACGGCTCATGGTCGAATACATTCATCTGTCCCAACAATTCACAACTTTTCCAAAATAGGATTGGAGATAACACAAGAGCAATCGTTGAAAAATACGATATTGACAACCACCTGATTGCTGCATCAATAAGAAATAAAGCAATGTAGAATACTGTTTCCAAATGATTGGAATTCGAATTTTCCCAAAACTCCCTGTGATAAACGGATAATGCTCCTCCAATAATAAAAAACAAAATAGAAGTTGTTTGACACACAGGAATGTTTATCCCAAACATAGACAGTATGAGCAAAATAGTAATTATAATATAGGTCACAGGGCGATTCCGAAGTAATTTTACTAAAATGATTATTATGATGTGGCAGAGCCACCTGTCCGGTAAAGTTAGGTTCTTCCGCAATTTTACGTTTTTTACTTCAACCAAATTTTGATTAATACCGACATTCTAACACTTCAAAATTATAAAATACGAATGTTTGCGGAAGAGCCGAAAACTTTTTGCATTTTTCTCCAAAAAGTACTTGCAAAAAACACACCAGTACCAATCCATCAATCAATAATTAATGTCATCAACTGTCAGGTTACCGCATCCACCAGTAATATACACTGTATCCCCTACAATCATTCTTCCCATATCGCTAATCAAGAATATGGCAAGATTCGCAATTTCTACCGGGGCTGAATACCTTCCTGCTGGAGCCTTATCGTAGCTTAAATCACTTCCATCAAGCCCTAACATTTCAGTTGTAGCAGGTCCTGGTGCGATTCCGTTTACAACAATTCCGTGTTTAATCAATTTTTTCGCAAGACCCTGCGTTAAACCGATAACTCCCCATTTCGAAACCATATAAGGAGTGATGGCAGGTCGTATACCTGAAACTGATGATACATTTAATATATTTCCTTCAATATGATTCTCAATCATATAATTTGAAACAATCTGAGAAAGAAAATAAGTACCTTTTAAATTGGTATCTAGAGTTTTATCAAAATCAGCTTCACTTGTATCGCCAACAGAACTTCCGGCAGACACCCCTGCATTATTTACAAGAACATCAATTCTCTCAATATTGTATTCTTCTACCAAAGAATACAATTTTGCTTTTGCTCCTATGACATTCTGCATATCAAAGACAAAAGGAATGACTTTTTGCGTATCAAATTTCAACTCAGATTTTAATTGGTCAACAGTACTCTTTAATTTTTTTTTATTTCTTCCTGCAACGATAACCGATGCACCATTTTGAATACAACTTAAAGCAATCGCACTGCCAATTCCTCCGCTACCACCAGTAATCAGTACAGTTTTATTTTTTAATAAATCTCCTTGCAATACTGGAATGTACACAGGTTGCTTAACTACTTTACGCAATTTGTTCAAGTATTTTTTAATTTTACTTTTTATTCCCACGACATTTATCCTTTCAGAATTACTTTAATAGCATTGATTCTATTATCGCCTAACATCTTCTTCATGATATTTTTAACACTTTTTGGCTCAGGCCCATTCAGATCTAACATTATTCTCGTTGCTTCAGTCTCATCTTCAGTATTAGTAAAAACTTCAAAGAGAATCGGTTTATCAGAATACTCTTCTGATATAAAATCCTCATACACTTCTTCAAAGTCTTCTTTACTATTAGCTGCAATATATTTAAATCCTAGATTCTCAGCATAATGCTTAATCAAATCGACAGATTTATTACCATAGTGTCCAGCAGCAGCAATATATTTTTCTGTATTTTGTCCGAATTGTGCAGCACGATGACCATATATTCTAAACTCCTGTCCATGGCCATTATTGAGAACCAGAATTCTTAAATTGTTTTTAAGATGCCGATTACCAATGGCATTCATATCATAAAAAAACGCCAAATCACCTAAAACACAGAACACATGTTTATTGGTGGCTAAAGATGATCCTAATGCAGTAGATATAATACCATCTATTCCAAATCCTCCAGTATTAGAATACGTAAGAACATTATCCGGAATTTTAAAATAATTCCATGAACGTAAGCTATTGAGTATACCCAAATGTAAGATAGAATTGTTAGGTAATTTGTTGGACAATTTCTTTGCCACCCATACATTTGAAAAAGGTAACTCTGGTATTTTGTTCACAAGAGAAATATACTCTTTATTCCATTGTTCAAAAGAAGACAAGTTCACACTGCCATTTTTCGCCACATAATATTCAAAGAAATCTTCTTCTGACATTTCAAATACATACCTGAGTTGTCTGAAAGTGTCACATATTTTTCCATCTTGACTTACTCTCCATACTGATTTTGGATTAATTTGAAGATAAGCACCCGAAATATTACCAATATGAATAACAACATCGAAAGTTATAATACTGGACTCTTTATTTCTTTGGTTGGTAATCAAACTAGAAGGAACACAATACTTACCTTTATAATTTGAAGTATGATCTCCAACTACTATAGCATTATACTCTTCACAGAAAGTATCAACCAACAAAGTTAGTTTATCCGACCACTTTGAATGCGCACCTACAAAGATTGCAATTTTTTTTACGGTTAATCCCGGATATATGTTTCCAAATCTAATGCGATCAATAGGATGAACTGCTGGTATTTCTTTAACATTAAAGTTACCACCTTGAACAGTTTCTAAATTCATATGAACAGGACCATTACCATTATGTGTTAATTCCAGTATCGCTTCATTAACTTTAACAGTACAATTCCATTCGTCTTCATCATTATAAATCATTGGGATATAAAAGCTTGCCTTTGCTACATCATTAGTAACAATTGTTCTATCTATCATCTGTGGAATGTTATGACCTACCCTATCAATTGGCATTGTAGAGGTAATTGCCAAAATAGGCAATTTTCTATAATACGCTTCTGTCAAACCTGGAAAGTAGTTTCTTGAAGCAGTAGCTCCTGTACAACTTAGTGCAATCGGCTCTCCGCTTTCTTCTGCCAGTCCACAAGCCATATATGCCGCAGATCGTTCATCCACACATGAATAAATTTCAAAAAATGGGCTATTCTGAATACTAGCAACAAAAGATACATTGGTAGCACCTGGACTAACTACTATTTTTTTAATCTTATGATATTTTAATAACTCAATTACTATTTGAGTATTTCGTTCTGATGTATATGCCATATAAATCACCTTCTTATTACAAATTTGTTAACTAATTTTAAAACTGAAGGGTTAACCATAACATTTACCACAACAGTAATAATAAATATAATTATAGAAATCAGAATTCCAATCACTATAAAACCAACATAACTATTAATATTTAAATTGATAAATTGATTTACTATAACCCCAAGAATAAAAATAATAAAATTTGATCCTAAAATTTTTATTGTATTCCAAGAATTTCTTTTTAGGATAATCCTATCGCCAACATAATTACAGTATATAAGTTTCAGAGGTAGCGCAATTACTGTAGCAAACAGCACACCGATAATTCCGAATCGCTGAACGAGGATAATCGAGAAAGTAACATTAAGCAGTGCCTCAACAATATTAACCCAAACAGCTTTTTTTATTCGACCAGCTATACCAACTAAATTACCTGATACATATCTTGACCATGATAGTAGTTGAATTAAGCAAAAAAGAAATGGAAGTTCTTCAATAATATAGTTGATATCAATAACTTCAGCTGTATAAAGTTTTATAAATGGAATACATAATATGTACGATATCGTCATAAGGGCAGTGATAGTTCCCAAAAATATGGAATTAAATGCATCATGTATCAATATATACTTCTCAGTACTCTCGTGATATATCTGCCCCAAAATATATTTGATGCTATTATATACAGTATTTAGCAACACATTGATATTAGTAAATATCATATTGTAAATACCATAGACACTTGACATTTGAGTACTTACAAAAGCAGACAACACAATCATATCTGTAGATGAAAAAATCGTCCATGTTATTTCTGTAATAATATAAAAATTTCTATCTTTAAGGTTAAACCTTTTACCTTTCTTCTGTAAATCAATCCATCCATATTTTTTTTGAAAATACGCTTTATAAAAACTGACTTTGGCAACCGCAATCAAAAAATAAGCTAATTGAACAAAAACAATGCTTGCTCCAAAAGAAGCCAAAGTAATTTTAACTCCATAACCTACAATCTGACTGAGCAATGTAATTGTATTATTTATATAACTTTTTCCATCAACCGCAATTAAAATTGAAGGTGTTTCAATGTAGTAAAACGAAACAACACCTGAAAGTCCCTCAAACATCACTATAAGAAAAATTGTTGTAAAATCAACGTTCGTTTTCAGTATAAAAGGTAAGCATAGCGATAAAAGAATAACACCAATTCCGTAAAATACGGTTAACTTTTTGAAATAGGAACTCGATGAAGAACAAATATTACTAATCTCTATTTTGTTTTTTTCTTTGACAGGCTTATATAACAAGTTCTGAGCTGCCTGTCCTATACCAGCCTCAAGTAATGCCAAATAAGTGAATATCTGGCTAATTGTACCTATCAAACCATTAATATCCGAACCATAACTTATAATAAATATTCTAGGTACAATTATACCCAAAACAATCGCTATAAGCTGTCCACCAAATCCTGTAACCACATTTTTTAAAAACTTTGAATTATTCATCTTCCAAACCTAATGCGTCCTCTAAAAATTTTCTCGAGTTCTCTATCTTTTGCTCAATGGGACGAGTGCCACAATTTTCAAAATCATAGATTGTAGCAATACCATTTATGTACTCCATACCTGAAGATCTAATTATTTCCGGAACTC